>JANMFA010000115.1:0-1928 GCA_031377545.1 Hyphomicrobiales bacterium
AGCTTCCTGAAGATCAATCGGATCGCCGGTTTCAACCATGCGCCGCACATGAGGACCGGGTGCACGGCGGCTGAGATAGCTGATCGCGCCCATGCCCGGAAACATGCCAAACTTGATCTCGGGCAACTGCAGGGTGCTGCCGCGTTCGGCGATGATCGTCTGGCAGCAGGCAGCGCCTTCAAGGCCTCCTCCCATCGCATAACCTGAAATCACTGATGTTGTCGCAATGGTTCCCTCAAACCCGGTGTGGAAAACATGGCCTATGCGAACGCAATCCAGCGCATAGACTTCCAGCAATTCGCGATTCCCCCGTGCGATGCAATCG
Source organism: Hyphomicrobiales bacterium (assembly GCA_031377545.1). GTDB lineage: Bacteria > Pseudomonadota > Alphaproteobacteria > Rhizobiales > Beijerinckiaceae > JADCCX01. The sequence goes on from JANMFA010000115.1 coordinate 326, forward strand.
ACAAAGAAAGCCAGATCACCACCAAGTGAGAACGCCCCTCTCCAGTCGCTGGCCAGAACCATGTGGCGCACCGAATCCGGGGTGCTGCGGTTCAACTCGCGAATCCAGCGTGAACCTGTCTGGAGGCCGTCCAGGACAGCACGTGTAACGCAGGGGCGCGGAGTCGGGCAAAGGACAAGGGTCACTGTCTTCCGCTCTTCATCGTACTCCAAGCGAACATGTTCGGAAGGAAAATTGCCTGGGAACGGAAACCGGCTGGAAGCCATCTACCACCTCAACTCGTTAATCGCATCTTAACGATTTAGAGGAGAAAAGGCCAGTTTCTTAATGAATCGTAAAGAAGAAATAGAGAAACAAGGTTAAGCAACGCGTTTTTCGTCAAATTTACCTAAAATTTTACTGAGGATTTCTGAGGCGGGAACGGGCTTGCTGAACAGGAATCCCTGCATTTCACCTACGCCATGGGCAGCCGCGATGCGGGCCTGCGCTTCGGTCTCCACGCCCTCCAGCAGCAGTTTGCTGCCGGTGGCCTGGGCGATGTTGGCCAGCGCCGCGATGGTGGCGCGCGAAGTGCGATCGGTTTCAATGGAGCGGGCAAAGGCCTTGTCCAGCTTGATCTTGTCGAACTTGTAGTTCTGGACATAGGCGAGCGACGAATAGCCGGTGCCGAAATCATCCAGGCTGACCGAGATGTCCATGGCACGGAATGCCTCGATCAACAGCAGCATGCCTTGGGCATCGTCGATCAGGACGGACTCCGTCACCTCAAGATCAAGCCTGCGGGCGGGCAGGCCGCTGGCGGACAGCGCCAGCCAGATGTCGGTGAACAGCACGTCCTGATTCTTGAACTGCAGGGGCGAGACATTGACGCTCACCTTGATATGGTCCGGCCAGTTCATGGCTTCCCGGCAGGCTGCCATCAAGACATGGCGGCTCAGGTCTTCGATCATGCCCGTGCTCTCGGCAATCGGAATGAACACATCGGGCCCAATGGTGCCAAACTCGGGGTGATTCCAGCGGGCTAGGGCCTCGAAGGCCAGCACCCGCCTGTCATCGGCCGCCACGATGGGCTGGAACGCGAGATGCACGCCATCGTTCTTGATGGCATGCGCCAGGTCGCGCTCAAGCTGCCGCCGCTTGGCGAGTTGCTGGGCCATCTCGGCGTCGAACAGGTCGAAGCCGTTACGGCCCTTCCCCTTCTGGGCATAAAGCGCAATATCCGCTGCCTTCATCAGTTCGGCAGGGTTGTCGCCGTGCTCGGGACCGCAGGCGACACCGATGGACACGGTGGTGTGGCACTGATGCCCTCCGACACGGATCGGCTTGGCGATGGACTTGACGATGCGACCTGCCAGCGCCAGGCATTCCTTGCGCCCCACACCGGGCAGCACGATCACGAACTCATCCCCACCCAAACGGCCGATGCAGGCAGCGGGTGGCGCCAGCGAACGCAGGCGTTCAGCGACCTTCACCAGCAACCGGTCACCAACATCATGGCCCAGCGAGTCATTGATCTGCTTGAACTTGTCGAGATCAAGCAGGAGCAGGCCGGGCCCTTGCTCGGCATGCTTCCCATGCGTGAACGCCGGTGACTGTTGCGCGC
>JANMFA010000176.1:0-10663 GCA_031377545.1 Hyphomicrobiales bacterium
GCCTCGCGGTAGAGCTTGCGATCAATCTGCGCACGCGGCCCCCGTACGGCAGGCCCCTTTCGGCGGTTGAGAACCCGGAACTGTATCCCGGCAGCATCTGCAAGCCTGCCCATGATCCCGTCAAGCGCATCGATTTCCCGAACAAGGTGGCCCTTGCCCAAACCGCCGATGGCCGGGTTGCACGACATGACACCGAGATTGTCCTGCCGCAACGTCAGCAAGGCCGTCCGCGCGCCCAAGCGTGCAGATGCTGCAGCGGCCTCGCAGCCCGCGTGGCCCCCACCAACCACAATCACGTCAAATGACACTGAATTCGTCATTCCATTACGTTCCCGCTCAAGCGTCCCCTATACACCGACGTCCAGTTGGCCACACCCCAAAATCTGACAGATGCTGCGTTTTGAAATGTCAGAGAAGACCGGTCGCGGCAGAATGTTTCACGTGAAACACACTTCGCACGTTTCACTTTCCGACGCAGAACTTGCTGAAGATGGCACCCAGAACCTCCTCGACATCGATGAGCCCAAGAACGCCGGCCAGACATCCATCGATCCGTCGAAGCTCTTCATCCAGCAGATCGATACCCAACAGGCGCGCTCGTCGCGCGGCGCGGCAACAGTCAAGCGCGGCAGCAATGGCGGCCTTCTGCCGCTCACGCGTGATCAGCGGCAATTCCTGATCAGAAGACTGGGCCAGCGTTCCTGCAATTCGTTTCTGTAGCGAATCCAATCCGGCGCCGGTTCTTGCGGAGATCGCCAGATCCGCTTCCGCCACACCGTCGGCGCGCCCTTCATCCATTTTGGTCCGGATGCGAATCGATGGCACATCCTTCCATTCAGGCGCGACCGCGAATCCGTTGCGGCCATCGTCCAGAATCAGCAGCAGATCTGCGGACTCCGCAATCCGCAGCCCCCGTGCAATGCCTATAGCCTCCACCGGGTCCTGGGCCTCGCGCAAACCCGCCGTATCCTGCAAGACGACAGGGAAGCCACCCAGGTCAAGCCGCACCTCGAGAACATCCCGCGTCGTGCCAGCATGTTCCGTAACAATCGCAACGTCGCTTCCAGCCAAGGCGTTCAGCAAGGTGGATTTCCCGACGTTCGGCGCACCAACGATGGCGACCTTCAGTCCATCGGTGATGATCCTGCCGCGCTCGGCCGTGGCCAGCGCGCCGCTGAACGCGATTTCCAGTCGTTCCAGATGCGAATCGATTTCCCCCGCGGCATTCTCGCCAACATCCCCCTCGTCGCTGAAGTCAATTTCCGCCGCGACCAACGCCCGCGCATCGATCAGCCAGCTGCGCCATTCCCGAACCGATGCACCAAAGGCGCCCTCCAGCCCATGCAGCGCCAACCGCCGCTGACCCTCCGTATCGGCGGCAATCAGATCCCCCAGCGCCTCGACCTGCGTCAGATCGAGCCTTCCGTTCTCAAGCGCGCGCCGGGTGAACTCGCCTGCCTCCGCCAGACGGAATCCGGGCAAGACCGACAGCGCATGGAGCACCGAGCGGATAACGGCCAGTCCGCCATGAATCTGGAATTCCGCCGAAGCCTCACCCGTGAAACTCGCCCCCGCTGCAAAACGGATGACCAGACCACGATCAAGCACTTGCCCGTCGCCGGGCCGTCGCAGCGTCATCAGGCTCGCGATACGCACAGGAGGCAGTCGCCCACACAGCGCAAGAACGGCCTGATCCGCTCGTGATCCGCTGACACGGATCACAGCGACGCCCGCACGACCGTGGCCGGAGGACACGGAATAGATCGTCCGGGTGGATGCAGCCTCTGACAATTGCGTCGTTTCGCTGCTGCTGTCGTGCCTTGGGTGCATAGCGCCTGCGGTTCCTGTCCTCTGGCTCTTCTTGCCGCTCTTTTTCCGGATGTGCCCCAGCTCCCGGTCGGCAGCCTTCCTGCTCGAGCCCGCGAGCGACCCTGGAAAAGCCACCGATTTCTCTTCCGCCCGAGGATTTAATGACACTGCCTCCCCGCTGCCCTAGACAATTTGACGCAACGATGCAAAAGAACCGCGCCAAACGGGGGTGGCGACGCCGAGTCGCATTGCCTTTGCATGGACTTCGCTTCAACAGCAGAAGAACAAGATCCGGATTCGATCACAATCGCTCGGTCCGGTGCGCTGAAACAGCAAGAAGGGGTGGCCCTGACGGGCCGCTAAGAGACGATGGCTTCGATGACGGCTGACGGAAACCGGCGAGATTTCCTCTATCTCGCCACGGGTGTTGCGGGTGCTGTGGGCGGCGCTTCGGCGATCTGGCCATTTGTGGCGCAGCTCGGGCCTGATGCTGGCACCCGCGCAGCCGGTGCGCCCATCGAGGTTGATCTCGCCCAGATCCCCGAAGGACAGTCGATCACCCTGAAATGGCGTGGCCAGCCGATCTTCGTGCGCCACCGCACCGCCAAGGAAGTCCTGGAAGCGGCCGCCGATGACGGGGCGAGCATGCCTGACCCGCAGCCCGATGCCGCGCGTTCCGAGAAATTCGACAACAGGCTTCAGTCCAAGTGGATCATCGTGCAGGGCTCATGCACCCATCTGGGCTGCGTGCCCGTCAAGAATTCCGGCGATTACAACGGCTGGTACTGCCCCTGCCACGGCTCGCATTATGATACGGCAGGTCGCATCCGGAAGGGTCCGGCTCCCAAGAACCTGTTTCTTCCGGAATACACCTTCCTGACCGAGAACAGCATCCGCATCACCGGCACGCGTTCGGCAGCCTGACGAGGAATGGAATAAAGACAATGCAAGGCCATTCAACCTACGTTCCCAAATCCGCCGCAGCCAAGTGGTTCGAAGCCCGACTTCCCGTCATCGGTCTCATGCACTCGTCCTTCGTGTCCTATCCGACACCGAAGAACCTGAACTACTTCTGGACCTTCGGCGGCATCCTCATGGTCATGCTGATGTCGCAGATCATCACGGGCATCGTGCTGGCCATGCACTACACGCCGCATGTCGATCACGCCTTCGCCTCGGTCGAGCACATCATGCGTGACGTCAATTACGGCTGGCTGATCCGCTATCTCCACATGAACGGCGCACATATGTTCTTCTTCGCCGTCTATATCCACATCTTCCGCGGCATGTACTACGGCTCCTACAAGGCTCCGCGCGAGGTCCTGTGGATTCTCGGCGTGGTGATCTTTCTCCTGATGATGGCGACAGCCTTCATGGGATATGTGCTTCCCTGGGGCCAGATGTCGCTGTGGGGCGCGGTGGTGATCACCAACCTCTTCTCGGCCATTCCTCTGGTTGGCGAAACCGTGGTGACCTGGCTCTGGGGCGGCTATGCCGTCGACAACCCGACTCTCAACCGCTTCTTCTCGCTGCATTACCTGCTGCCGTTCATGATCTTCGGCGTGGTCATCCTCCATGTCTGGGCGCTGCATGTGGTCGGCCAGAACAACCCGACCGGCGTCGAGGTGAAGAGCCTGTCCAAGGACACGGTGCCATTCACGCCCTATGCCACGGTGAAGGATGCCTTCGCCATGGTCTGCTTCTTCATCTTCTTCCTGTTCTTCGTGTTCTATCAGCCCAACCAGCTGGGGCACGCCGACAACTACATCATGGCGGATTCCCTGAAGACGCCCGCACATATCGTGCCTGAATGGTATTTCCTGCCATTCTACGCGATCCTGCGTTCGATCCCTGACAAGCTCGGCGGCGTCATGGCCATGGGCGCGGCAGTGGTGATCCTGGCATTCCTGCCCTGGCTTGATACCTCGAAGATCCGGTCCGGCGCTTTCCGTCCCACCTTCCGCATTTTCTTCTGGGTCTTCGTGGCCGTCACCGTCCTTCTCGGCTGGGTCGGCTCACAGGATACCTCGGCAGCGGTGCTGAAGTTCGGTGACAAGACCGTCATGAACATGGTCGGCCTTGGACAGATACTCACGATCTATTATTTCGCCCACTTCCTCATCATCCTGCCTCTGCTTGGGCTCTTCGAAAAGCCCCTGGCATTGCCAGCCTCGATCGCGGATTCGGTGCTGGGGTCTGGTCACGGCATGCCGGCAGGAGCCGCCGCATCTCCCGAGACCAAGGGTTGAGCGAGAAGAGCGCAAGGAACACATCAATGAACAGCTTCTTCAAAGCCGCAACCGTCGGTCTTGCCCTTGGTCTCATCTCGTTGCCCGCCATGGCGGCGGGCGAGTCCGCCACGCCCACCCGTCAGAAATGGACGTTTGCCGGCTTGTTCGGGCGCTACGACAACAACCAGCTGCAGCGCGGCTTCATGGTCTATCAGAACGTCTGCGCGGCCTGCCACACCATGAACCGTGTAGCCTTCCGCAACCTGTCGGAAAAAGGCGGACCCGAGTTCAGCCCTGACCAGATCAAGGAACTCGCTGCGAAATGGCCGATCCAGATCAAGGACGGACCGAATGACAAGGGCGAAATGTTCGAGCGCCCTGCACGTCCGTCCGATCGCTTCCCCTCGCCGTTCCCCAATCTGGAAACAGCCAAGATCGCCAACGGTGGTGCCCTGCCGCCCGACTTCTCGGTCCTCGCCAAGGCCCGCACCTACCGTGTCGGCTTCCCTGGCTTCGTGATCGATGCACTGCCGGGCTTTACCTATCAGGAAGCGGGTGTTGACTACATCTACGCACTGCTGGCTTCCGGTTACCTCAAGGACGGTGAAAAGCCACCGATCCCCGTTGAGGATGGGCTGCACTTCAACAAGTACATGCCGGGCCAGAAGATTGCCATGGCGGCACCCCTTGCCGACGGCCAGGTCGAGTACACCGACGGTTCGCCAGCGACGAAAGAGCAGTATTCCCGGGACGTCACGGCCTTCATGATGTGGGCTGCCGAGCCACATCTGGAGCAGCGCAAGCAGATGGGCTTCCGGGTCATGGTCTTCCTGCTCGTCTTTGCCGGCCTGCTGTACTTCACCAAGAAGAAGGTCTGGGCCGATGTGAAGGGCAAGGGCGCGCAGGCCGCCGCCCACTGACCTTCAAACCGACCGCCATTGTGACGAAAGGCCCCTGTCCGGGGCCTTTTTCATTTGACGGAACCGTCTTCCTCCGCTTGCCTGATCGGATCTCATCCAGCGCCTGTCGAAGGATCGAGACCGGCGGCTCCACGGGGCGCTGGAGCAGCCCCCGACAGGCTCAGGATGAGGTTGTCTCATGACAAAGGCTCTGCTCGGGATCATCGGCGGATCAGGTCTCTATGATCTTCCCGGCCTCTCCGACCTCCGCGAGGAAACCATCCGCAGCCCCTGGGGCGATCCCTCCGATACCGTCCATTTCGGCCGCATTGGCGAAACGGATCTTGTCTTTCTGCCCCGCCACGGCCGCGGCCACCGCCTGTCGCCGTCAGGAATCAACTACCGCGCCAACATCGACGCCCTGAAACGTGCGGGCGTCACCGATCTCGTGTGCTTCTCCGCCGTCGGCTCCTACAAGGCCGAACTGCCGCCGGGCACCTTCGTTGTCGTCGATCAGATCGTGGACCGCACCTTCCGCCGGGAGACCTCCTTTTTCGGCAACGGCTGCGTGGCGCATGTCCCTTTTGCACATCCCGTCGGGCACAGGCTCGCGACACGCGTGGAAGCCGCGCTGAGATCAGAGAAAGTGCCCTACGTGGCCCGCGGCACCGCGGTCTGCATGGAGGGACCGCAATTCTCCACCACCGCCGAGAGCCTCGCCTACAAGGCACAGGGCTTTGACGTCATCGGCATGACCTCCATGCCGGAGGCCAAGCTCGCCCGCGAGGCCGAAGTGACCTATTCCATGGTTGCCATGGTCACCGATTTCGACGCATGGCACCCCGAGCACGACGCCGTTGATGTCGCGATGGTGGTCAAGCAGATGCAGGCCAACACCGAAGCAGCCAGACGGGTTGCCGCCCGCATCGCACTTGCTTTCCCGAAGGAACGCGAACCTTGCCCCAATGGCTCCCACCATGCACTGGATGGCGCCATCATGACTGCGCCGTCGTCCCGCGACCCTGAACTGCTCAAGAAGCTGGACGCCGTGGCCGGGCGTGTGCTCAAAAGCTCGGCGTAAGAGACGGACAGGGGCTGGCGAATGAACCTCAAGGATATGATCCGCACGATCCCGGATTATCCCAAACCCGGCATCATGTTTCGCGACATCACCACCTTGCTTGCCGATGCCCGCGCCTTCCGCCGCGCCATCGATGAGTTGGTGCAACCCTATGCAGGGTCAAAGATCTCGAAGGTTGCAGGCATCGAAGCGCGCGGGTTCATTCTCGGCGGCGCGGTGGCGCATCAGATATCGGCTGGCTTTGTGCCAATCCGCAAGAAGGGCAAGCTTCCGCACGAAACGGTGAGCATCGCCTACAGCCTGGAATACGGAATCGACCAGATGGAGATGCACCGCGATGCCGTCGTCCGTGGCGAGAAAGTGGTTCTCGTGGACGATCTCATCGCAACGGGTGGCACGGCAGAAGCGGCTTGCCGGTTGCTGACGCAGATGGGTGCGGAAATCGTCGCGGCCTGTTTCATCATCGATCTGCCGGATCTGGGCGGCGCAAAGAAGATCGAGAAGCTCGGCATTCCCGTCAGGGCTCTCATGGCCTTCGACGGGCATTGAACTGTCATCCGCTTCCCGAGGGCCATTTGGCCCTCGGGAAGGGGATCCAGACCTGCCCTTCTGCGGACACCAACGCCCCGCGAGACGGGATTGCCTTCCCCTCCGCTGCGCTCCGGCCGGGAATGACGCCTATCCGGAATACCCGAACGGCGCAGCCGGGCTCTCGGCTGTCTCCACCCAGATACTTTTGGTCGTGGTGTAGGTCTTCAACGCCTCCAGCCCCGACGAGCGCCCGAAACCGGACGAGCCGAATCCACCAAACGGCGACATCACCGAAATCGTCTTGTAGCCGTTGATCCAGAAGGTTCCGGCCCTTACCGCCGCTGCCACGCGGTGCGCGCGCGCCACATCACCGGTCCAGACCGCTCCGGCCAGGCCAAATTCCGTATCATTGGCCAGCGCCACAGCCTCCGCTTCCGTCGAAAACGGCATGACCGACATCACGGGACCGAAGATTTCCTCGCGCGCCGCAGCCATGGCAGGCGTCACCTTGTCCAGAATGGTCGGCGCATAGTAGAATCCATCACCGATCGCGGTCGGACGGCCACCACCGGCAACAAGATCAGCGCCATCGCTGACACCAGATTGCACAATCTTATCAATGCGTTGCCATTGTTCTGCCACGATGATAGGGCCGATCTGCGTCCGCTCATCCATCGGATCACCCATCGGGATTTCTCCCGCCGCCGTGCACAGCATATCCACAAGCTGACGATGAGAATCGCGCTGCACCAGAAGCCGCGCTCCCGCCACGCAGGATTGCCCTGCACCGGAGAACACGGCAGCCTGCGCACCAAGGCTGGCGCGCTTCAGATCAGCATCACCGAACACGATGTTGGCGGACTTTCCACCAAGCTCGAGGATGACCGGCTTCAGGTTCTCGCCGGCAGTCCGCGCAATCACGCGCCCCGTTCCCACCGATCCGACGAAGACGACCAGATCGGTATGCCTGTGCGCCACAGCCGCGGCACCAGCGGTATGTCCCAACCCCGCCAGGACATTCACCAGGCCCTTGGGAGCTGCCGTGCGGGCAATCAGCATGCCCAGCGCCAGCGATGTCAGTGGTGTCCACTCCGATGGCTTCAGCACGACGGCATTGCCCGCCGCGAGCGCAGGCGCGATCTGCCAGCCTGCTGTAAACAGGGGCGCATTCCAGGGCGTGATCTGGGCAACGACACCGACCGGCTCACGGCGCACATAGTTCAGATGCGAGGATGGGACGGGAATGACATCGCCCTGCAGCTTGTCCGCCCACCCCGCATAATACTCGAACATTTCCGCTACCCGACCCACTTCGGCGCGGGTGTCTCGAATGGGTTTGCCGGTGGAACGGGTTTCGATTTCAGCCAGATCAGCCGCCTGCGCGCGCACGAGGGCAGCGATGGACCAGATGATTCGCCCGCGCTCCGACGCTGTCAGAGCCTGCCATGCGGGTTGAGCAGCCGATGCCGCGGCAAGTGCCGCATCGGCGCAGGCAGCCCCGCCGTCGCGGTACTCCGTGATCAGCAATCCCGTGACAGGATCGACCAGCCGCACCGCTTCACCGTCACCGCCGACGATCTCCCCGCCAACAACGCTGCCGATCCTGCCATCCGGCAGGAAGCGCGACAGCAGTTCGGCAAGGCGCGGCGTCACCGGGAAGGCCCCTCAGGTGTTCATCGACTCGAAGAAGTCGCTGTTGCCCTTGGTCTGCTTGAGCTTGTCGAGGAGGAACTCGATGGCGTCCACCGTCCCCATCGGATTGAGGATGCGGCGCAGCACATACATTTTCTTGAGCGTGTCGTTGGCGACCAGCAACTCTTCCTTGCGGGTGCCCGAGCGGGTGATGTCGATCGCCGGGAAGACGCGCTTGTCCGCCACCTTGCGGTCGAGGATGATTTCGGAGTTGCCGGTGCCCTTGAACTCTTCGAAGATCACCTCGTCCATGCGGCTGCCCGTGTCGATCAGCGCTGTTGCGATGATGGTGAGCGAGCCACCTTCCTCGATGTTGCGTGCCGCACCGAAGAAGCGCTTGGGGCGCTGCAGGGCGTTGGCATCGACACCGCCGGTCAGCACCTTGCCGGAGGATGGCACCACGGTGTTGTAGGCCCGGCCAAGACGGGTGATCGAATCGAGCAGGATCACCACATCGCGGCCATGCTCCACCAGGCGCTTGGCCTTTTCAATCACCATTTCAGCCACTTGCACGTGGCGCGTCGCTGGTTCGTCGAAGGTGGAGGAGATCACCTCGCCCTTCACGGAGCGCTGCATATCCGTGACTTCCTCGGGCCGCTCGTCGATGAGCAGCACGATCAGGTAGCATTCGGGATGGTTGGCGGCGACGGATTTGGCAATGTTCTGCAGGAGCACGGTCTTGCCGGTGCGGGGCGGTGCAACGATCAGGGCCCGCTGGCCTTTGCCTACGGGCGTCACCACGTCCATGACGCGAGAGGAAAAATCCTTCTTGGTCGGATCCTCGATTTCCATCTTCAGCCGCTCATTGGGATAAAGCGGCGTGAGGTTGTCGAAATTGACCTTGTGGCGGGTCTTTTCAGGTTCGTCGAAATTGATCTTGTTGACCTTGAGCAGCGCGAAATAGCGCTCGCCATCCTTGGGCGAGCGGATCATGCCCTCCACGGTATCGCCCGTGCGCAGGCCGAAGCGGCGGATCTGGGCAGGCGAGACGTAGATGTCATCAGGGCCTGGCAGGTAATTGGCGTCAGGTGCGCGCATGAAGCCGAAGCCATCAAGCAGCACCTCGATCACGCCTTCGCCGATGATCTCGGTTTCGCGCGCGGCCAATTGCTTGAGAATGGCATAGATCAGCTCCTGCTTGCGCAGGGTATTGGCGCCTTCGACCTCGACCTCCTCCGCGAAGCTGAGAAGCTCGGCGGGTGCCTTGGCCTTGAGGTCCTGGAGTTTGATTTCCCGCATCTGGGATTTGTCCATGGTCTGTGTGTTCCGGAATATGTCTTGGAGACTTGAAGGGATGAGGGGGCAGCAAGATCGCGGGGGAAGCGCAGGGCGATACGCTTGGGTTGGACGGTGCCTGCGGTGGCGGGACCGACCCGGGAACTTTCGATAAGTTCAGCCCTTGAGGAGAGACCTTCGAAATAGGCCAATTTCGGCAAAACCGCAATGGGGTCTGCTCAAAATGGTTTCACCACCGCGAGGATCACGATGGCGACCATCAGCAGCGTCGGCACTTCGTTGGCGATGCGGTAGAAACGCTGCGGCCTCGTATTGCGATCCTCGGCGAAGTCACGCACCCAGCGGGCCTGAAAACCATGCGACGCGGACAGCGCGATCACCATCACGAATTTGACGTGCAACCAGGCATTCCCCCGGAAGCCGACATGCACGAAAGCCAGGTACAAGCCCAATCCCCAGGAGACGATCATGGCAGGCGTCATGATGGCTTTCAGCAAGCGACGCTCCATCGTCTTGAATGTCTCGGACTGGACAGACCCCGTCTCCGCCTCGCAATGATAGATCATCAGACGCGGCAGATAGAGCAATCCCGCCATCCAGGAGATGACGGCGATGATGTGCAGGGCTTTCAGCCAGAGATACATTTCGGAGCCGATTCGGTTGGGATTTCAGCCGCGGATGCGCCGGATGAGCCTCTCCACGTTGGCTATCGGCGTTTCCGGCAGGATTCCATGGCCCAGATTGAAAACGAAGGGCTGATCGCGCGCAATGCCAAGGATAAGGTCGATGGCGCGGTCAAGACCCTCGCCTCCAGCCACCAGTGCCAGCGGATCGAGATTGCCCTGCAGCACCGGCAAGCCCTTGACTGCCGCCAGACCCTTGGCCGTGGCCAGGCCCTTGACCATAGCCAGGCCCTTGACCATAGCCAGGCCCTTGACCATAGCCAGCCCTGCCAGATCACCCGCCGTATCGATGGAAATGGCGTTCATGTCCGTTTCGGCGGCGAATCGGTGAATGCCTGCCGTTGTCGCTCCCCTCGGGAAACCGATGATGTTGGCTGCTGGCCGCGCGGTCCGCACCTTCGCCGCCAGCGCTTTCACGGGCGCAATGCACCAGCGATCAAACTCCGCCGCAGGCAACACGCTGGCCCAGCTGTCGAAGATCTGCACGGTGTCGGCACCCGC
>JANMFA010000201.1:0-3899 GCA_031377545.1 Hyphomicrobiales bacterium
GGCGACGCGGCTGCGCGCGAAACAGCGGCACGGCGGGTTTTCGAGGCCAATCTGAAAACCGCAGGATTCTCCGATGCTGTCAGTGTCGAGTATCGCAATATTGTCACGAACGGCGTGAACGCAGGCTACCGCGTTCAGGCCAACGGCAACGTCCGGTCGTGGTTTGGTGCCTTTACCGGCAATGGCACCAAGCCGGTTGCGGTAGCTGCGCAGGCGGTGTCTGGTGGGGACGAGCCTGTTGAGATCGTCTTCGTGCTCGACACCACCGATTCTATGGAAGGCGACCGGATCGTCAACCTGAAGTCAGCGACGAACAACATCCTGGATGAGATCAACCGCAGAGCCACGCGCCCAGGTATGGTCAAGACCGGCGTGGTTCCGTTCAGCCAGTATGTGAATGTCGGCATGGCAAACCGCAACCAGAGCTGGATCGACGTTCCTGCCGACTACCAGACTCCGATCGTCAACAACTGCAGCATGCAGTTTCCGATCATTGGCCAAACGAATTGCCGCACGGTGCGGTATCCCGCAACACCCGCAACTCCTTCCTACACCTGCACGCGTGACGGTCGCCCGCGCACATGCTCCGGCAACCCGGCAACGCCGGCATCCAGCGAAACCGTCTGTGATTCAGTCTATTCCAACGTTGCGCAGAATGTCTGCTGGCAGAGTGGTGGAGATTGGGTGCGCTGGAACGGCTGCGTCGGATCGAGGGCCTATCCGCTTGAAACTTCGGACAGCCGCTATGACGTCCGGATTCCCGGACTGATGGGGATCAGCTGCGGTACGCCAATCCAGAACCTGACGACAGACATTTCGACCACGCGGTCGACCATCAGCAGCCTGGTGACCAATGGAGAAACCTACCTCCCCGCAGGTCTGATCTGGGGCTGGCGGATGCTGTCACCGGGCGAACCTCTCAACGCTGCTGCAACAGCCGGGACGGGAACGCGCAAGTTCCTGATCCTCGTCACAGATGGCCGCAACACAAAATCGCCGACCTACCCGACACATGACGGGAACGACGGCACCGTCGCAGACCAGCTGACCCGCGACACCTGCGCAAACATCGCACGCGAACGCACCAATCCGATCCAGGTTTCCACCATCGCCTTCGAAATGGACGGCCTTGATGCAAAGCTCATTCTGCAGAATTGCGCGCGCAGCACAGGCGGCCAGTTCTATGACGCAACCAACGCCGACCGGCTCCGCGAGGCTTTCGGCCAGATCATCGAATCGGTCTTCACGGTTCGCCTCACGCATTGATCCAAGAGGCGCCTTGCAGTCGCCGTTCTGAACGGAAACAAAAAAAGCCCCCATCACGATGGGGGCTTTTCTTGTCCATGAGGCTGACGGCGGACAATCACTCCGGATCGTCTTCCTTGTTCTGCAGCACGCGGGTCAGCTCGCCCGGGCCGAAGCCGTCGCGGTTGTAGATGTCATCGCGGAACTGCACGACGCCCTCAGGTGTCGCCCAGGCCGTGATATAGACCCAGTGCGTGAACAGCGCTTCCTTGAACTTCGCATCGATGCGCTGGCCTGAACGGACGGCGTTCTCGATAGCGTCGCGATCCCAGCCCGGTGTTTCCTTCAGGAGCCATTCGACATAGGACCGCACATTCTGCACCCGGACGCAGCCGGATGAGACGAACCGGAAATCATCGCCGAAGATGCCCTTGGCGGGGGAGTCATGCATGTACACGCCGTGCGGGGAATGAACGTTGATGCGCATGAAGCCCAGCGAGTTGAACTCACCGCCCTGATCCTGCCGGAAACGGTACTTCGTGGCCTCATCCGAACGCCAGTTGATCGTCTCTGGCTGCAGTTCCTGGCCTGCGCCATTGAAGATGCGGATCTTGTTCTCGCGCAGGTAGCTTGGGTCCGCCTGCATCTTCGGGATCAGATCCTTCCTGATGACAGAGGCTGGAACGGTCCAGAACGGGTTGAAGTTCACTTCGGTGATCTTCGCCGACATGATGGGAGACTGGCGGTCGATCTTGCCGACGCCCGCCGTATGGCGCGTCGCGACCTGACCATTCTCGACGGTCTCGACATACGCCGCCGGAATGTTGATGGTCACGAACCTGTTGCCAAGGTTGCCAAGCGCGAGCGAGCGCAGGCGAACAAGGTTGATCTCGAGCTGGCGCAGGCGCTTGTCTGCGGCCATGTTCATCGCCGCATAGGTCTGCGCGGCGACCACACCGGTCTGGCCAAGACCATTGCGCCCCTGGAAGCGCTTCACGGCTGCTTCGACATAGGCATCGAACACGGGCGACGATCCCAGTGACGGATCAAGATCGCCAGTCTGGATCAACCTGCGGCGCAACGGCACAACGGCCTCCGAGCGCATGCCAAGACGAACGCGCTCTGCACGCGGGATGACAGTGAAGCCGCCCTGCGCCACAATCTGCTGATACTGCTGGATGGCTGCCTCAGTGGCCTGGACGGTTGCAGGAGACAGGATTGGGGCGTTGGAGCGCACGTTGGCGACACGCGAGCCCGAATCATAGCCCTGGCTCCATTCGGCCTGACCACCGCCCAGCGCATTGGGGGGCGCTGCGAATGCCGCAGGCGCGGCCACGAATGCACCAAACCCGGCCAGAACCGCGCGCCGGTCCATACCAGAAATCCCGTTCAACCTTGCAGACATCATCCAATCCTTCCGGCACCCGACAAAACGCAACGGATGCGCTTATACGCTGATAACCCTAATGTGGAGTTTCCCAGCACACCCGACGCTTCGTACAATTCTCATCTTCTACACGAAAACCACCCGTCTGGTCAGGGCTCAGTGGGGCTAAAATGGGGCAGTAACGCCCTTGTGAGGGCTCAAAAGGACTATTGCAGCATGTTGTTGATCGTTTTCACCACCTTTGCCATTACCCTGCTCGCCTTCACCGCGCTGTGGGCCGCGAGCGTGTCGCGGCGCGATGCGGGAATCGTCGATATGTACTGGGGGCCCGGATTCGCGGTGATCGCCTGGATGGCATGGCTGATGTCGGGTACACCGCTGCTGTCGGACCTGCTGTTCGTGATCCTTCTGACACTTTGGGCCATGAGACTGGGATGGCATATCCTCGCACGCCATAGAGGCGAGGAGGACCCGCGTTATGCCGCGATGAGATCCCGCCGGGGCGCGACCTTCGGGCGCGACAGCCTTTGGATGGTGTTCTGGCTTCAGGCAATCATCCAGTGGATTGCCTCCTCCCCCGCCCTGACGCTCCTCACGTCACGGGCCGACACCAAGGCCTTCGCATTGATGGCGCCCTCCACTCTGCTGATCATGGCTGCAGGACTGGCATTGTTCGTTGGCGGATTTACTATTGAGGTTATCGCCGACCGTGCCGTGGCGCGCCATACCGCCGATCCTGCCAATAGGGGCAAGCTGCTGACCACCGGTCTGCACGCCCGCATCCGCTATCCGAACTATCTCGGCGAGATCATGCTGCAATGGGGACTGGGCCTGATCGCGTTCGGTGGCACGCTGAACCCGCTGGCTTTTGTTGGCCCGGCGCTGATGACCGGCCTGATCATGAAGGTTTCCGGCGTGCCGTTGCTGGAAGAGCAGTTCAGGAAGAGGCCGGGATATCAGGAATGGGCGGCCAGAACCGGCGCGCTCTGGCCGAAGTGGTGAGCAGATACCATGGAAAAAGCCGGGCTTGGCACCCGGCTTTTGTTCAATCCGCAACTTCCAGGCTCACAGCCGATAGCGGATCTGATCGGTCCAGAAGCGCTCGAGCCTGAGCAGCGAAGCGTTGAGGCGCTGGAAATCCTCGGCAGGAATGCCGCCGATGTTCTCCACTGTCTTTACATGCTTTTCGTAGAGCACGGCCACGATGTCATGCACCTGCTGGCCCTTGTCGGTGAGGCTGATGCGCACCGAGCGACGGTCAACGCGT
>JANMFA010000232.1:0-2153 GCA_031377545.1 Hyphomicrobiales bacterium
GGAAGTTTGCTTCCGTAATTGATCGTGTTGGTCGCACGGCGCATGTACGCGCGCCAGCTATCCGAGCCCGATTCGCGTCCGCCGCCGGTTTCCTTTTCGCCGCCGAAGGCTCCGCCGATTTCCGCGCCTGATGGGCCGATATTGACGTTGGCGATGCCGCAGTCTGATCCGGTTGACGACATGAACAGCTCGGCTTCGCGAATATCGCGGGTGAAGATGGAGGAGGAGAGGCCCGCGGCCACCGCGTTCTGCATGGCGATGGCGTCTTCGACGGTCTTGTAGCGCATCACATACAGGATGGGCGCGAAGGTCTCGTGCAGCACGGGGCCGTCGTGTTTCGGCATCTCGACCAGCGCGGGCTCGGCGTAGAAGGCGTCCGGATTGGCCTTGTCCAGCACGCGTGCGCCACCGGTGACCTGACCGCCCATGCGCCTGGCGTCAAAAAGGGCCTTCTGCATACCGTCATAGGCCTGTCGGTCGATCAGCGGGCCAATGAGCGTGCTGGCCGCGCGGGGATCGCCGATGGTCACCGAGGCATAGGCCTTGCGCAGTTTGGGCACGAGCATGTCATAAATGTCGTTGTGCACGAACAGCCGCCGCAGCGTGGTGCAGCGCTGCCCCGCCGTGCCCATGGCGGCGAAGGCGATGCCGCGCAATGCCTGATCGAGATCGGCGCTGGGAGCCACGATGGCGGCGTTGTTGCCGCCCAGTTCCAGAAGGCTCCGCGCAAAGCGCTCCGCCAGTTTCGGGCCGACCTTGCGGCCCATGGCGGTGGAGCCGGTGGCGGAGAGGATGGCGATGCGCTTGTCCTCGACGAGCGCCCCGCCGATGTCCGCACCGCCCATCAACAGCTGCGAGAGGCCCTTGGGTGCGTCTCCGAAGCGTTTGGCGGCCTTGTCAAAGATGGCCTGCACGGCGAGCGCGGTCAGCGGTGTCTTTTCCGAGGGTTTCCACACCACGGGATCGCCGCAGACCAGCGCGAGTGCCGCGTTCCACGACCACACGGCGACGGGGAAGTTGAAGGCGGTGATCACGCCGCAGACGCCCAGCGGATGCCATGTCTCCATCATCCGGTGCATCGGGCGCTCCGTGGCGATGGTGAAGCCGTGGAGCTGGCGCGACAGGCCGACCGCGAAATCGCAGATGTCGATCATCTCCTGCACCTCGCCGAGACCTTCCGAGGTGATCTTGCCCGCTTCCAGCGTGACCAGACGCCCGAGATCAGCCTTGGCCGTGCGCAGTTCCTCGCCCAGCAGGCGCACCAGTTCGCCGCGGCGGGGGGCTGGCACCTGACGCCATGAGAGGAAGGCTTCCTGCGCTGTACCGATGATGGCGGTGGTTTCGCCCTTCGACACGGTGCGGACGTGCGCCATGGTTTCGCCCGTCACGGGAGAGCGCGCTGCAAGGCCGCCCTCCTTGACGAAGGCGCTCTTGGGAACGCCAAGGCGCTTGAGGATGGCGGCAGCCTCTTTGGCGGCGGCGGGGAAGGGCTTTGTGCGCGGTGCTTTGGTCATGACAGCGGAATAGCGCCTTTCCATTGCGTCAGCCAATCTCAAAATCTGATCGTACCAGTCAGCATTCCACACTTTTCGTGGCGACCCTGCTGTCTTACAGCAGGGCATGACAGAGCATTTCGATGTGGTGATTGCGGGTGGCGCGGTGATGGGCTCGTCCACGGCGTATCAGCTGGCGCTGCAGTCGGGCGGGCGGCTGAAGGTGCTGGTGGTGGAGCCGGACCCAACCTACCAGCACTCGGCCTCGGCGCTCTCGGCGGGCTCGATCCGCCAGCAGTTCTCGCAGCCCGTCAACATCGACATCTCGCTGTTTGGCATCGATTTCCTGCGGAACATCGACCGGCACCTGGCGGTCGATGGCGAGTCCGTCGATGTCGGCCTGAAGGAGGGCGGCTATCTCTATCTCGCAACGGGCGAGGGGGCCTCGCTGCTGCGGGAGATCAACACGCTGCAGAACAGCCGTGGCGCGGATATCGCGTTCTATGATCGGTCCGGGCTGCAACAGGCCTTTGCGTGGCTCGCGACGGATGATCTCGCAGCCGGAAGCTGGGGCCGGACCGGCGAGGGCTGGTTTGATGGATACGGCCTGTGTCAGGCGTTTCGCCAGGTCCAAGAACAGATCCTTGTGGAACGCCAGTA
>JANMFA010000249.1:0-2559 GCA_031377545.1 Hyphomicrobiales bacterium
TCGAGCACGGGCCCGGCAACGAGCAGGCGTTCGGCGAGCGATCGCAGGTAGACCCGGATGCGTGGCTTGTCGGCGTGCTGGAGAGAGTAGCCCCACAGCGTGGCGTCGAACGCGTGACGCTGCTCGAGCACGGCGATCAGCTGCGCGTAGATCGAGCGCTCGCGCATCCGCCACGCCACGCGGGTCAGATCGATCGCGGCGAGGTTTGCGGTCTGGAGGAACGCGATCACCTCCGCGATCGGCGCGCGCTGCGACAGGTACGGCCACGAGCGTGGATCGGGTGCAGCTCCGCCGCTGACGACCTCCAGCGGGTAGACGAGAAACAGCACCAGAAAGGCCATCGCGGGCAGCATGAACCATAGGCCCAGCCAATTGCGGTTGACCTTCAGCCTGTCCCAGGCCGTGGTCTCGCGGATGGGTGCGCGGAGTGTGGTTGTGGTCATTCAGCATATCTCCCCCTTCTCCCCTTGCGGGAGAAGGTGTCAGGCGGAGCCTGACGGATGAGGGGTTGCACGAAGATTTGTCGGTTTGCGCGGTGCGACCCCTCATCCGAGTTGCTCCGCAACCCACCCTCTCCCGCAAGGGGAGAGGGAAAGTCGAGCGTTCAACTCAGCGATAGATGCGCTGGGCCTGACGCTCGGCAATGCGCATGGCACCCTTTGCGTCCTCGCGGCCCGTGGCGACTGTCGCAAACATGTCGAGCACCACGAAATCGGCAAGCGCAGAAGCTGCCTTTTCGCCGACGGAACCGAGGCCGCCAGCCGTCAGCGTGCGGCGACCGGCATCCTTCGCCATCGTGAGCTTGGGGTCGGTGCGCCAGACCGGGTTGGCGTCATAGGCGTTGAGCGGATGGGTGATGTATGCAACCGCCGACTCGATCCACTTGTTGTAGTTCTCCGCTTCCATCATGAATGCCATGAAGGCTTTGCAAGCCATCGGAACCTTGGTGTAGGTCATCGCCATCATGGGATAGCAGATGTGGAACTCGGTTGGCTTGCCGACCGGACCAACGGGCCACAGCGAGTGGTCCATGTCGTCCATGATTTCTTTCAGTTTGGGGTCCGTGGCAGCGCCAGCCTTGGCGGCGGCGTAAATGGAAACGCCGTTGTTGGTGACAGAGACCTCGCCGGAAAGGAAGGCCTTGTTGTTGAAGGCGTCGTTCCAGGAGGCTGTGCCGGGAATGAATGTATCATAGAGCGCCTTGCCGTAGGACAGGGCCTTTTCCGTCTCGGGCGAATTGATGATGACCTTGTCGTTGGCGTCCACAAGATTGCCGCCATTCGACCACAGGGCCCAGTGAACCCAGGCGTTTCCGTCGCCGGACGCACGGCCAAGCGCCATACCGCCGGGATTGCCCTGTGCCTTCAGCGCCTTCATCAGTTCGAGGAACGCGTCGTTTGTTTCTGGGAACTTGGAGAAGCCGGCCTTTTGGACCATCGACTTGCGGTAGTTTATGACGTTGGCGTTGTAACCGACCGGCAGCGCGATCCACTTACCGCCGCTCTTGCCGTAGGTTTCGGCCGTTGGAGCCCAGCCGCCGTACTTGCCGCCAAGATAGGTGCAGACATCACTGACATCGAGGCACTTCGCCGGGAAGAGATGCGGAAGCGAGTAGAGGCCCCAGAACAGATCCGGGCCCTGGTTGGTGTTGGCGGCAACGGAAGCCTTGGGCTGCACGTCGTCGAGCGATTCGTTGATCACCGTCACCTTGACGCCGGTGGCCTTGGTGAAGGCATCGACGAGCACCATGAACGCATCTTCTTCCGCCTGGATGAAGCGCTTCCAGCGCAGCAGCTGCAGCGAGGCATTGGCCTCGGGTTTCCATGTGTTGGCCTGCGCCCAGGCTCTCGCCCATTCGCCGAAGCCAGTGGCGCTGACCGCGCCCAAAGCTGCGCCGCCCTTGAGCAGCGCACGCCTGTTGACATTCATCATTGGTCTTCCTCCCGTTGATGGGCGATGGCTGTTGTTGTGATCGCGCCATCCGCCCGTGTTGATCTGACTATTCTAGTGCAGCCGCTTGCCGCTCTCCTCGTCGAAGAGATGGGTGACGGTCTTGTCGGGCGTGATCATGATGGTCTCGCCGGGTTTTGCTGTGATCCGCTCGCGGAAGACGCAGGTGAGCGTCTGCCCGCCGACATCGGCCACGACCTGCGTTTCCGAGCCGGTGGGCTCGATGACATGGACCGTGGCTTTCACGCCCTTGGAATCGAGCATGATATGCTCTGGTCGCAGGCCCATCACGGCTTTCTTGCCGACGGATCCTGCCGGTGTCTTGCCGATGGTCCACAAGGTGCCCTGCTGATCGCGGAAGCCGCCGGATTCGATGGTGCCCTTGATGAAATTCATCGCGGGTGAGCCGATGAAGCCCGCCACGAAGAGATTCTCCGGCCGGTCGTAGAGGTCGAGCGGCGCGCCCATCTGCTCCACGATGCCATCGTGCATGACCACGATCTTGTCGGCCATGGTCATGGCCTCGATCTGGTCATGGGTGACATAGATCGTCGTGGTCTTGAGGCGCTGGTGCAGTTCCTTGATCTCGGTGCGCATCTGCACGCGCAG
>JANMFA010000265.1:0-3721 GCA_031377545.1 Hyphomicrobiales bacterium
GGCTGGAGCTTCGAAGGTCGCCTTGGCCGATGAACTCGGGATACGGCGGAAGTTGCTGTACCAGTGGCATGACAGCTGGAAGGCCGCTGGCGAGGAAGGGCTGAACCGCAAGCGCGGCCCCAAGCCGGGCAGCAGGCGCAAACGACGTCACGCAGCGCGGCAACCGGCGGCAGGCGCTCTTCACCGAGGATGGCGACTATGCGCTTTATCGCGACCTGATGGCGGAGCGCTGCCGCGCCAATGGCATCGTCTGCACGGCCTATTGCCTGATGCCGAACCACATTCACCTGCTGCTGACGCCATCGGCACCGGAAGCTCTGTCGCGCGCCGTCGGCGAGGCGCACCGGCGTTACACCGGCTTCGTCAATGCGCGGGCGCGCGTGACGGGGCATCTGTTCCAGGGGCGTTTTGCATCGACCGCAATGGACGAGGCGCACTGGCTGAACGCCGTGCGCTATCTCGCGTTCAATCCGGTTCGCGCAAGGCTGGTGGCGCAGCCGGAGGATTGGCCGTGGTCGAGCGTGCGCGCGCATCTGGCCAAGCGCGACGATGCGCTGGTGTCAGTGAAGCCGCTGCTGGATCGCACCAAGCGGCCGCGGGAGCTGTTCACGCCGTCGGCGGATGAAAACGCCGCGCTGTTCGACCTTGAGACCAAAAGCATGATGGGCCGCCCGCTCGGCGACGCGGCGTTCATCGCGGAGATCGAGCGCAAGCTGGGCAGAACGGTGTCCAGGCAGAAACCCGGACGGAAGGCGGTGGGAGCGGCTGAAGCGATATGATGCTATGTGTATCATGTCACCGTAAACCATGTCACCGTAAACCCGAACATGGCGAGGACGGCAACAAGAAGAACACGTTTCATAAGAAATCTCCCTTTGCGTCTTAATGACGCGATGGCCCTAGCCCAAAGACGAAGACCGTAAAGTCACCTGCACTTTTCCAGCCGAACGACGCCGCAAGCGTCCGTCAATGTAAAGCAAACTGGAAGCGAATAACTGTTCGATACATCCATGAACGATGCTGCC
Organism: Hyphomicrobiales bacterium; assembly: GCA_031377545.1. Lineage (GTDB taxonomy): Bacteria > Pseudomonadota > Alphaproteobacteria > Rhizobiales > Beijerinckiaceae > JADCCX01. The sequence goes on from JANMFA010000265.1 coordinate 1,026, forward strand.
CCATCCCCACCCTTGCCATTCCCCCCGACCCGTGCCATACGCCTGCCATCCCACACGCAAGGGTTTCGGCCTGCCTCAAGGCCGTTCCGGTGTGGATGCTCTCCGGCTTACCCCGACAGTGCTTCCACAACATACCCCCTGCGGCGGACCAACCGGAGAAGAACGACCATGGCACTGCCAGAATTCACCATGCGCCAATTGCTTGAGGCAGGCGCGCATTTCGGCCATCAATCGCACCGCTGGAACCCCAAGATGGGCTCCTATATTTTCGGCACGCGCAACAACATCCACATCATCGATCTTTCGCAGACCGTGCCGTTGCTGCACCGCGCGCTGCAGGCTGTGTCCGATACGGTCGCCAAGGGCGGCCGCGTGCTGTTCGTCGGCACCAAGCGCCAGGCCTCGGAGGCGATCGCCGCTTCGGCCAAGCGTTCCGCGCAGTATTATGTGAACTCGCGCTGGCTGGGCGGCATGCTCACCAACTGGAAGACGGTGTCGAACTCCATCTCCCGACTGCGCAAGGTCGACGAGCTTCTGGGTGCGGGCAACCAGTCCGGCCTCACCAAGAAAGAGCGCCTGCTGATGTCGCGTGAGCGCGACAAGCTGGAAAAGGCTCTGGGCGGCATCAAGGACATGGGCGGCACGCCGGACATGATCTTCGTGATCGACACGAACAAGGAGCAGCTGGCGATCAAGGAAGCCAACCGCCTCGGCATCCCGGTGGCCGCCATCATCGACACCAATTCCGATCCCGACGGCATCACCTTCCCGATTCCCGCCAACGACGACGCAGCGCGCGCCATCGAGTATTACTGCGACCTGATCGCACGCTCCTGCATCGACGGCATCTCCCGCGGTCAGGGCGGTTCAGGCCTTGATCTGGGTGCGATGGAAGCTCCGATCGTCGAAGACCTGCCGATGGCTGAGGTTGCGGGCTCGGCTGGTGAAATCTTCGAGGTTCTGTCCTCGCCGCGCGGTGGCGTGGATGATCTCACCAAGCTCACGGGCGTCGGCCCTGAGCTCGAGAAGAAGCTCAACGAAGGCGGCATCTTCCACTACTGGCAGTTCGCGGCCATGACGGACGCCGATGTCGCCAAGGTGGATGCGGATCTCAAGCTCAACGGCCGCATCGGTCGTGACGGCTGGATCGAGACCGCCAAGGCCCTCGTCGCCTAAGGCTCTCGTCGCTTCATCGTCACCGTTTTTTTGAAACGGAAGAAAGCGCGGGCGGCACAACCGTCCGCGCCTTTGTCTTTCAACACACACACAAAGGAACAGGCCATGGCCGACATTACCGCCGCAATGGTCAAGGAACTGCGCGAAAAGACTGGCGCAGGCATGATGGATTGCAAGAGCGCGCTCACGGAAGTGGGCGGCGACATCGAGGCCGGCGTGGACTGGCTGCGCAAGAAGGGCCTGTCCAAGGCCGCCAAGAAGTCGGACCGCATTGCCGCGGAAGGCCTGATCGGGCTGACGGCTGCTGGCACCAAGGGCACAGTCGTCGAGGTCAACTCCGAGACGGACTTCGTGGCCAAGAACGACACGTTCCAGGGCCTCGTGAAGGCCATCACGGCGGTTTCGGCCAAGGTCGGCACGGATGTCGAAGCCATCAAGGCTTCGGCATATCCAGCCGGCGGCACTGTCGCTGATGCCATCGCCAATGCCATCGCCACGGTTGGCGAGAACATGACGCTGCGCCGCGCCGCCAGTCTTTCGGTCAGCTCGGGCGTTGTCGCCAGCTACATGCACACTTCGATCTCGGATGGCCTTGGCCGCATCGGCGTGCTCATCGCGCTTGAATCCACGGGTAACGCGGAGGCCTTGTCGGCTTTCGGCCGTCAGGTCGCCATGCACATCGCCGCCACCAACCCGGTCGCACTCGATGGTTCGTCCGTCGATCCAGCTGTGCTGGAGCGCGAAAAGGCGATCCTGCGCGACAAGAACGCGGGCAAGCCTGACCATGTCATGGACAAGATCATCGAAAGCGGCCTCAAGTCCTATTTCAAGGAAGTGACGCTGCTCGACCAGGCTTTCGTCATCGATCCGTCCAAGACAGTCGCGCAAGCCGCGAAGGAAATGGAGGGCAAGGCGGGCGCTCCGGTGAAGATCACCGGCTTCATCCGCTACGCTTTGGGCGAGGGCATCGAGAAGAAGGTGGATGATTTCGCAGCGGAAGTGGCGGCTGCAGTTGCGGGCTGATCGATAATTCCCGAATGAATGCAAAAGGGCGGGTTTCACATCCGCCCTTTTTTGTTGCACAGATGCAGACGACGAATCTCTCTGCGCGCGAGTCCCCGGTTCCATGGCCAAAAATCCCCAACGCTTTCTGGTCAAGGTCTCCGGCGAAGCGCTGATGGGCGACAAATCGGCAGGACTCGATCCCGCCACGCTGGAGCGCATTGCTGCCGACCTCGCGAAAGTCGCGAAAACCCGCCAGATCGCTGTGGTTGTCGGCGGCGGCAACATCTTCCGTGGGTTGCAGGGTGCCAAACGCGGCGTCGAGCGCAACACCGGCGACAGCATGGGCAGGCTGGCCACCATCATCAACGCACTGGCGCTGGCCGATGCCGTGCGGGCGGCAGGCGCGAAAGCCGTGGCACTTTCGGCGGACCCGATGCCGAGCCTGTGCCGCAGCTACAATCAGCCCGATGCAGACCGCTATCTCGCGGAAGGCTATGTTGTGGTTCTGGGTGGCG
>JANMFA010000302.1:0-4923 GCA_031377545.1 Hyphomicrobiales bacterium
GCAGCACGTCGCAATCCAGCGTGATCTGGCGTTCGCCAAGCGCCTGAAGATCCACCACTGCCCGCAGCGAACGTCCAATGAGACGCTGGATTTCCTGCGTCCGGCCCGACTGCTTGCCGGAGGTCGATTCACGCCGTGTCCGCTCATGTGTCGCGCGTGGCAGCATCGAATACTCCGCTGTCACCCAGCCCGATCCCTTGCCTCGCAGCCAGGCCGGCGGCTTTTCCTCGATCGAGGCCGTGCACAGCACATGCGTCTCGCCAAACTTCACGAGGCAGGAGCCTTCCGCATAGCGTGCGACCGCCCGCTCTAGGCTGACTTTGCGCATTTCATCAGGGGTGCGCTTGGATGGACGCATGGGTGCTCCGGAGTTGGGAAGGCGCGTTCTAGGGGTTGTTGGAGAGGTTGTCATCCCCGCCCGGTTGCATGACACCGATTCCATCGCCACATTGGCCTGATGTCGAAACCAGCCGACCTCAAGACCTTCGATTCGGGCCTGCTTTCGCAGCTTGATGACCGCTCGCGCGAGATTTTTCGCCGTATCGTCGATGGTTATCTGTCGAGTGGGGAGCCGCTGGGTTCCCGCAATCTCTCGAAGATCATTCCGATGGCGCTGTCGCCCGCGTCCGTACGCAATGTCATGGCGGATCTCGAAGGTCTGGGCCTGATCTATTCTCCGCACACCAGCGCGGGCCGCTTGCCGACCGAAATCGGTCTGCGTTTCTTCGTGGATGCCATGCTGCAGGTGGGTGATCTCACGCCGCAGGAGCAGGCCGCCATCGAGGGGCAGGTCTCCAATGCAGTGAGCGGCGCGAAAAGCGTGGATGATGTGCTGGCGCAAGCCTCACAAATGCTCTCCGGCCTGTCGCGCGGCGCGGCTGTCGTGACCACGAGCAAAGGCGCACGGCAGCTCAAGCACATCGAATTCGTGCGGCTTGAACCGACACGGGCGCTTGTGGTTCTGGTCAGCGAGGATGGCGCGGTGGAAAACCGTGTTCTACCACTGCCGCCCGGTCTGCCGGCCAGCGCACTGGCCGAGGCCTCCAATTACCTCAACTCCCGCATTCGGGGGCGGACACTTATCGAGGTCAGAACCGAGATTGAGGCTGCCCAGAAGCTGGCACGGCAGGAACTGGACGAGCTGACACAGCGCTTGGTGCAGGCCGGTCTCGCTTCATGGGCGGGTCTTGAGGGTGACAATCAGCAACTCATTGTCCGCGGGCAGGCCAACCTGCTGGACGATCTCAGAGCCACCGATGATCTGGAGCGAATCCGGCTCCTGTTCGCCGACCTCGAGACCAAGAAGGATGTGATCGATCTGCTGGGACGTGCCGAGACGGGGGAGGGAGTGCGGATATTCATCGGGTCGGAGAACAAGCTTTTCTCACTGTCGGGATCATCGATGATTGCCGCGCCCTTCCGTGATGGCAACCGCAAGATCGTCGGCGTGCTGGGTGTTATCGGACCGACGCGACTGAACTATGCGCGCATCGTGCCGATGGTGGATTATACCGCCAAGGTTGTGGGGCGGTTGCTGGGGTGATCAAGCGACCTTGACCCCACCGGTGCGTCAACTACCTTGACCCAAACAATCAAGGCCGGGCCGCTATACCCCGCCATTGGAGGATTCATGCTGAACCGTCGCATGCTGCTGGCCGGTGCCTCGTTGTCGATTTTGTCGTTCTCTGCCAAAGCGCAGTCCACTTGGCCCGACGGCAAGACGATCAAGGGCATCGTGCCTTTCGCTGCGGGCAGTGCCACAGACACTATCGCGCGGGTCTATGCGGACCAGATGGCGAAAACGCTTGGAACGTCCATCATCATCGAGAACCGTGCTGGCGCCAACGGCATGCTTGGAGCGGACGCGGTGGCGAAATCCGCGCCGGATGGCCTCACCATCCTTTTTGGCACAAACTCCACCAACGCCGCCGCTCCCGCGCTGTTCAAGACGGTTCCGTTCGATCACGAGAAGGATTTCGCACCTGTCGCCTATATGGGATCCGTGCCGCTGCTGGTCTGCGTCGCCAACAAGGTCGAGGCGAAGACTCTGAAAGAGCTGATTTCCTTTGGCAAGGCCAATCCGGGCAAGCTGAATTTCGGTTCGGCCTCGTCGTCCCAGCGGGTATCTACGGAAATGCTGATGAGCATGGCAGGCTTCAAGATGAACCTCGTGACCTATCGCGCCTCGCCGCAGGCCGTAACGGATCTGATCAGCGGGCAGATCGATGTCTTCGTGGCCGATCTCGCCGTGATGTTGCCGCAGGTGCAGGCTGGTACGATCCGCGCGCTGGCCGCGACCTCCGCCAAACGCGTTCCGCAACTGCCTGACCTGCCGACGGTAGAAGAAGCCGCTGGCCTCACGGGCTATGAGCTGATCGCCTGGTTCGGTGCATTCGCTCCTGCCGGAACCCTGCCCGCAGTGATTGCCCGGCTCAACGACGCTATCGGCAAGGCGGCGGCCAGCCCCGAAGTGCAGGACAAGCTCGGGAAAGGCCTCGGAATCGCCGTTTCGTCCTCCACGCCCGAACAACTTGCCGCCAACGTGCGCACGGAGGGTGCGAAATGGGCCAAGGCAGTGGCGGATGCCGGTATAGAGAAGCAGTAACGCCGGGTGAAAACGATCCGCATCGGCGCGGGCGCGGGATATGCGGCGGACCGCTGGGAGCCTGCGCTTGAGCTGATCGAGACCTGCAATCTCGATTACATCGCGTTTGAATGTCTGGCCGAGCGTACCATCGCCATGGGGCAGCTCGAAAAACTGCGTGATCCGGACAAGGGCTACAACCCCTATCTTGAGGACCGCTGGCGCTTGCTGCTGGGACCAGCGAAAGCGCGTGGCGTCAAGATCATCACCAACATGGGTGCGGCCAATCCGATGGCTGCGGCTCGGCGCACCTTGGCACTTGCCAAAGAGATGGGCTTGCCGTCCCTCAAGGTGGCGGTTGTCACCGGCGATGATGTTTCTGCGCTGGTTCAGTCCCACCCTGAATTGCCGATGATGGAGACAGGCGAACCCGTCGGCAGCCTGGGCAACAGCATGATCTCGGCCAATGCCTATCTCGGCGCGGAACCAATCCGTGACGCACTTGATATGGGCGCGGATGTCGTGATTACGGGCAGGGTGGCGGACCCCTCGCTGTTCCTTGGCCCGATGATGCACGCTTTCGGCTGGCAACCCGATGACTGGCCCAGAATCGCGGCAGGCACGGCGCTGGGCCATCTGCTGGAATGCGCGGGGCAGGTGACAGGTGGATACTTCTCCGACCCAGGCGTCAAGGATGTGGCGGGGCTCGACCAACTTGGCTTTCCCTTCGCCGAGGTCTCCGACGATGGCTCCGCCTGGATCGGCAAGCCGGAAGGGTCCGGCGGTGCGGTGACGCCCGCGACCTGCACCGAGCAGATTCTCTACGAATGCGGTGATCCCGCGCGTTACACCACGCCGGATTGCGTGGCAGACTTCACGGGACTGCGGTTTGACCAGATCAGGCCGGATCATGTCGCGGTCATGGGTGCAACGGCATTGCCCCGGACGGAAGCGTTCAAGACGACGGTGTGCTACCACGCCGGCCACATAGGGGAGGGGCATGTGGGCTATGTTGGGACCAACGCGCGGGCCCGCGCGGAACTGGCCGCAGACATCGTCCGCTCGCGGCTTTCGCAGCGCCATCTCGATCTGGACGAGCTGCGCATTGAGCTGATCGGCCTGAACTCTCTCCACGGGCAGGCCTCACCCACGGAAGGCGAGCCCTATGAGGTGCGCCTGCGTGTGGCCGGCCGAAGCATGAACCGAAGGCATGCGGAATATGTCGGACAGGAAACGCAGTCTCTCCTCACCAACGGACCCTACGGTGGCGGCGGTGACTTCATGCAGATCAGGGATCTTGTTGGCGTGCGTTCCGTGCTGATGCCACGTGACTGGGTGAGGCCGCATGTCGAGGTGCTCGGATTATGAAGCTCCATGAGATCGCCACAGCGCGCGCGGGTGACAAGGGCAATACCGCGCAGATCGCGGTGATTGCGCGTGACGCGGCGGCTTATGAAACGATCTGCGAGAAGCTGACCGTCGACGTCGTGGCCACGACATTCACCGGCATCGCTCGCGGCGCTGTCACCCGCCATGAAGCGCCGGGCCTTCGGGCCTTCGTGTTTCTTCTGGAGGGAGCGCTGGGGGGAGGCGTCTCGATCTCGCTCGCCAGCGATCCGCATGGCAAGAGCCTGTCGAGTCTGATGCTGGAGATCGAACTGGATTAGATTGCCTTCCGGACAGCCAGCCAGATCACATGCTTTGCACCCGATTTTCCCCGGTGGGCGCGCACGATTTTCTCTTCCACGCTGTAGCCCGCCCGTTTCAGGCGCGCTGCAAAATCGGCATCCGGACCAGACGACCACACGGCGAGGACACCGCCAGGCCTGAGCGCGGCCTGCGCGACCGCCAGCCCGGCGCTGTCATAAAGCCCGTCATTTGCCTTCCGGCTCAAACCATCCGGCCCATTGTCGACATCCAGCAGGATCGCGTCGAAAACGGAACGGCTCTCGCGGATGATCCCAGCGACATCATCCTCGCGGATCATGACCCGGGGATTGTCGAGGCTTCCTGCGAAAATCTCCGCCATCGGCCCGCGCGCCCAGGCGACTACCGCGGGCACCAGTTCCGCCACCGTGATCCGGGCATCGGGGCCAAAGGCCGTGAGCGCTGCCCGCAAGGTAAACCCCATGCCAAGCCCGCCGATCAGCACATGCGGCGCTTTCCTGCCCTGCAGGCGTTCGGCAGACAGCGTCGCCAGCGCTTCTTCCGAGCCGCTGAGCCGGGAATTCATCAGTTCGTTGGCCCCCAGCATGATGGAGAATTCCGCACCGCGCCGCTTGAGGCGCAGCTCACCGCCGCCGGGGATGGATGCGATGTCGAGATGGAGCCAGGGGATC
>JANMFA010000310.1:0-13977 GCA_031377545.1 Hyphomicrobiales bacterium
ACCAGTGCTTCCATGGACAGAACCGGGCGAAGGTCGATGGCCAGCATCGCTACACCGTCGCGCATGACTGCATCGCGGATATCAGCTGACAGCGCATAGACCGCGCCGCCTTCGAGACCGTCCTGGGTGATCATGGCTTCGCCACGCACGGTCTGACCCGCAAAGGTGAGAGCAATCCGCTTCAGGGGTGTTCCGGAAAAGCGGTCCTTGAGGATGTTGGACCACGTGACGGTGAAGCCGCAATTGGCGGGGCGCAACGGGGCGACCGGAATGCCATGAGCGGTCAGAACGGGCACCCATCCGCCATCGGAGCCCAGTTTTGGCCAGCTTGCGCCACCAAGCGCCAGCAGCGTTGCGTCAGGTGTCACTGTCACGGGGCCGTCCGCTGTTTCGAAGGACAGCGCACCCATGTCGGTCCAGCCTGTCCAGCGGTGGCCCGTGCGCAGCACGATGCCGCTGTCCCCCAGCCGCCGGAGCCATGCTCTCAGCAGGGGTGAGGCCTTGAACGACTTCGGAAACACCCGTCCGCTGGAACCGACAAAGGTCTCTTCGCCCAGCCCATGCGCCCAGTCGCGCAGATTGTCCGGATCATGCTGGCGGATCATCGGGGCCAGCGGCTGCTGTGCCGGGCCATACCGCGTGAGGAACGTCTCCATCGGCTCGCTGTGCGTCAGGTTCAGCCCGCCGCGTCCGGCGAGAAGAAACTTTCGGCCAACCGACGGCATGCGGTCAAAAATCGTCACGGCGTGGCCGCATTGTCTGAGATGGCCGGCAGCGATCAGCCCTGTTGGTCCGCCGCCGATGATCGCAACATGGGCAGGCGACGGATTCGTCGCTGGCCGTTCTGTTTCAGCCATCGAAGTTTCCTTGTGGTGTTGCGTTCATCATCGCCGCAGCGTCAGTCCGACAGCCCTCATCATGGCAAGGGCGGTGGCTCCATAGATGAAGGCACCGGAAAGCCCGTGGATGATCAGCCGCAATTCCGGAGCAAAGCGCATGCCCTGCAGTGCCTGCGCCAGAAGGCTATAGGTCAGGAGCAGCAGAATCGCGAGCGCCAATGACGCTGCGGACGCGCAGGCAACGGCGCGCCCGAGGCTGCCGTCAGGTTCCATCCATTGCCGTTCATCCGCAAGCCAGGCCAGCACGGCGAGATTGAGCGTCGCACCCAGCGCCGTTGCGAGCGCCAGCCCCATCACGCCAAGGTGCTCGATCAGCACGAGTTTCAGCAGGACATTCAGGGTCACGGCGGCGAGTGCCACCAGCATGGGTGTCTTCGTGTCGCCGCGTGCATGAAAACTGGCGACGACCGACCGGATCGAGATGGCCGCGATCAGGCCGACGCCATAGGCCGACAGCACCTGTGCGGCGTCTCGCACAGCGGTATCGTCGAAAGCGCCGCGCTGGAAAACCGCGCGGATGATCAGTTCCGGGATTACCAGTGTCGCGACCCAGAAGGGCGCGGCCAGAAGCAGCGTCAGCGAAAGGGCGCGGTTCTGGGCGTCGTGCGCGCCTGCAATGTCTTCCGCCGCAATGCGTTGCGCCATCGTCGGCAACAGCACCGTGCCCGCTGCGATGGCGATGACACCCAGCGGCAGCTGGTAGATCCTGTCAGCGTAGTAGAGCGCGGAGGCAGATCCCTCCGGCAGGAGTGTTGCCAGAATGGTATCGGCAAACATGGCGATCTGGACGCCTGCCGAGCCGATCACGGCGGGCAGGAAGGCCGTGAAGAATTGCCGGACATCTTTGGTCAGCGTCGGCTTCAGCGGCATCACCAGCACGCCGGCACGCCAGGCGGCAAAGGCCAGAAGGGTGGCTTCCAGCAGGCCTGCCGTGAAGACTCCCCAGCCAGCGGCATGGGCCGGTGTCTGGAACAGGAAAGCCATCTGCACAAAGACCAGCAGCGACAGATTGAGCAGCACCGGTGCTGCCGCCGCCACGGCGAAGCGTCCAGTGGCGTTGAGCACGCCGGACCACAAAGTCACGAGTGTGATCAGCGTGAGGTAAGGGAAGGTGATGCGCGTGACCTCCACGGCCATCGCGAACTTCTGTGGATTGGCGGCAAAACCTGGTGCCAGCAAACCAATCACAGCGGGCGTGAACAGCAGCGCGAGCGCCAGCAGGACGATCTGCGAGAGCACCAGAAGCGAGAGGATCTGCCCCTGGAAAAAATTGGCGGCTTCCGGTCCATCCGTGGTGCGGATGCGCGAGAAGGCCGGCACGAAGGCCGCATTGAAAGCGCCCTCTCCAAAGATCGCACGGAAATGGTTCGGCAGCCGGAATGCCACCGTGAACACATCCATCAGGCCGCCTGCGCCCAGCACCGCCGCCATCACGATGTCACGGATGAAGCCCGTGAGGCGCGACAGCAGCGTCCAGCCGCCAACCGAGAGAATCGAACGAAGCATCACATCGCTTTAGCAGAGGATCGTTGACGCTTTGCAGCGGTCTTTGCCAGCAACGGCGTCCCAGTCCCGCCCACCTCATCGGCCACGACGTACAAGGGTCGCTCCTTTACCTCGGCAAAGATCCGGCCAACATACTCGCCGATAATGCCCAGAAAGATCAGCTGGATGCCCGAGAAGAACATCACGGACACGAGGATCGACGGAAAGCCCGGCACATCCGCGCCCAGCAGGAGTGTGCGCAGGATCGTGACAAAGGCGTAGAAGAAGGCCAGCACGGAAATCACCACGCCGGTGTAGGTGGCCAGCCGCAGCGGAACGGTGGAGAACGATGTCAGCCCGTCGAAGGCGAAGCGGAACAGCTTGCCATAGTTCCATTTCGTCTCCCCGTGCAGGCGGGGCGCGACCTGATACGGGACACCGGTCTGCCGGAAGCCTACCCAGGCGTAGAGGCCCTTGGAGAAGCGCGCCTGCTCCGGCATCCGCTTCAGCGTATCAATGACACGGCGGCTGATCAGGCGGAAATCTCCGGCTCCCTCCGGCAATGGCATTTCGCCGAAACGCTCGAAGACCTCGTAGAAGCGCCGCGCAAAGCGGCTGTAGGTCTTGCCATCGGTGGTGCGGTCGGCGCGCTGGCCATAGACCATGTCAAACCCCTCGCGCCACTTGGCGACGAAAGCAGCGATGGTTTCGGGCGGATGCTGAAGGTCTGCATCGATCATGACAGCGGCCTGCCCGCGCACATGGTCGATGCCGGCAGCCAGCGCCACTTCCTTGCCGAAATTGCGGCTGAACGAGACGCAGCGGATGCGGGCATCCCTGCGGGCAAGGCCGCGGATGACGTCGAGCGTCCCGTCGCGGCTGCCATCATCGACGAACAGGATTTCGTGGGTTGCCACGCAGGATTCGAGAACACTGGTCAGGCGTTCGACGATCAGCGGAACGTTCAGCTCCTCGTTCAGCACGGGGACGATGACGGAAAGTTCCGGCCTCCCGGGCCTCGCCGGGGAGGAAATGATGGAAACAGGGGTTTGTTTTTTTGGCATGGATGCCCTTTAACACTGCTCTAGCTGTCCATACACTGAACGATGGACGCAAGGCCAATCAGCAGGGGTGCCATTGCCAGCTCTCACACTCATCGCGGATGACTATGCCATCACGGCAGGCGTATCGCGCGGCATCCTGCGCCTGCTGGAGCACGGTCGGATCTCCGGCACCGGAGCGATGACCAGCCGTCCGCACTGGAAAGGCTGGTCGCATGCGCTGCGCAGCTTTCAGGGCCATGCGGATCTGGGCGTACACCTCAATCTGACGCTCGGAAAGCCGCTGACCGCCATGGCCACCTTCACGCCATCCGGCACTTTTCCGGCGATCGGCGAGATTGCCAAGAGCGCGCTGTCGCTGCGGTTACCGGCGGAAGAACTGGCGCAGGAAATCGAGGCACAGCTCGAAGCCTTCGAGCAGGCGATGGACATGCGGCCGGATTTCATTGATGGCCATCAGCATGTCCACGGCCTGCCCGGCGTGCGGCGGGCCCTGCTTTCGGTCCTGAAGGCCCGTTATGCCAAGGGTCCCCGGCCATGGCTGCGCGATCCGGCGGACAGTCTTGCCAGCATCGTCAAGCGCGGCCGCAACATGCAGAAGGCGCTGGCGGTTGGCGGCCTGGCCAGCGGTTTCGGCGGCGCGGCACGCAAGGCAGGATTTCTCACCAACGACAGTTTCGCCGGCTTCTCCGCCTTTGACCCAAAGGCTGATTATGCAGTCGATTTCCAGAGCTATCTTCTCGCGGCGGGGTCGCGCCATCTCGTGATGTGCCATCCCGGCGAGGTGGATGAGGAAATCCGCCGGGTTGATCCGGTGGTCGAGACGCGCCCGCAGGAGCTTGCCTTCCTGATGGGCGATCAGGTGGCTGATCTGCTGCGCAAACAAGGCTTCAGCCTTGCGCGCCTGCGCCCGCTGGCCTCATAGGCGCATCATGAGCGAAACCATTGCGTTTGACAGCAGCAGGCCTGCGCCCGGGCGGCTTGAGCAGGTCTCGCCGCTGGTGCGACGCTGGGTCATGGACAATCCCGGGCCGTTCACCTGCACGGGCACCTGCGTCTATGTCGTCGGGCGGGGAAGGGTGGCGGTCATCGATGCGGGGCTCGGGCGCGAGGGCGAGGCGGACGCGTTGCTGCAGGCGCTTGGGAGTGAGAGCGTGGCTGCCATCGTGGTCACCCATACGCACCGCGATCATTCACCCGGCGCGCGTGTCCTGAAAGCGCTGACAGGGGCACCGATCAGCGGCTGTGCCCCCCACTGGACAGCGCGCGACCTTGCGATGGGCGAGCGCAATGTCCTTGATGCCAGCGCCGACCGTGATCACCGTCCGGACCGGCTGATGCAGGAGGGCGATGTGCTCGAGGGCGATGGCTTCCGGCTTGTGGCGCTCGAAACGCCGGGTCACACCATGAACCATCTGGCGTTCGCCCTCCCCGAGGAGAAGGCGCTGTTCTCCGGGGATCATGTGATGGCGTGGTCCACGTCGATCGTGGCCCCGCCCGATGGCTCGATGGCCGCCTATATGGCATCACTGGAGAGGCTGCGCGGGCGCGACGAGACCATCTACTGGCCGGGTCACGGTGGCCCGGTGAATGATCCGCAACGCTTCCTGCGCGGGATCATCGGCCATCGCAGGATGCGGGAATCGACCATCCTGGCTGCAGTGCGTGAGGTGGACAGTGACATTCCAGCCCTGGTTGAGCGGCTTTATGTCGGCCTGGCCCCCGCCCTGAAGGGTGCCGCCGCCCTGTCGGTCTTCGCGCATCTGGAAGATCTGGTCGGGCGCGGCCTTGTCGTCACCGATGGTCCGCCGGTTCTGGACGCAATCTATCGCGCCGCGTGATCAGCGCGGGTTGGCGACCGCGTCAAGTTCGCGGGTGAAGTCGCGGATATGCCGGGCATTAGCCCCGAAATCATGACGGCCAATGCGGGAGGCCGAGCGCAGGTCGATGCGCGTCTCGCCAGCACCCTGCCGCACGCGGATGGTGATGTCGTCGGGAAACCGGAAAACGAACGAGCGGGCAATGGCATCGACCCTCCCTGTTCCTGTCCTGCCCAGCGGACTGGCCGTATCGATGACCAGCCAGCCAAGATTTGTGGCGGCACGCTGCACCAGTAGCATGACATCCTCGGGTGGCTGCTCGAGCGTGATGGTGCGCAGGTCACTGGCCTCGACATCAAGATCAACGGCTTTCTGGCGGTCGAACTCCAGCGGGACATAGCCTTGCCGGGCATCAAGTGCTGCGCGGGACCGGGAGAAAGACGGCGGGTCGAGCGGATCGGTCGTCATGTCGTTGATGACCGGGAGGCTTGCGGCAACCACGGCGAGATAGCCGGGCCAGGCCAGGATCAGCAGCGCAAGCAGGAGGCCCCGGATGGCAAGTCCCATGCCGGGAGCGCCCGTGCGCCAGATCGTGGACAGCGCACCACAAGCGGCAATCACGGCCAGAACGGCCAGAAAGATGCCAAGTGCCAGCAGGAAAAGACCATTTTTGTGCGGAATGCCGCCAAAGCGGGTGGCAAGCACGCTGAGCATGGCCACGGCCAGTGCCACCCGCGCCAGCCAGCGGCTGGCAGGGGCAAGCAGGGGGACGGGTTCTGGCGGAAGGCGACGCATCACGCCGTCTCTAGCGTGAACTTCAGCGCGCGACCAGAACGTCCTTGCACATCGCGGGCAAGGCATCCACGGACATCGGTGGCGGCGGCGGGCGCTTGGGTCCAGGAGGTGCCTTGGGTCCAAACAGCGCCTTGTGCTGGCGGTTCAGCCAGTCCGTCAGCTCCGGCCCGCAGCCATCACCTTCGGGAGGATCGGCCTGATCCTCGCAGCCCGCCATGCCGGCGGGACAGCCCATGCGGATATGGAAATGGTAATTGTGCCCCCACATGGGGCGGACAGTGCGCAGCCAGGCGCGGTCACTGCCTGCTTCGCGGCAGAGCGCCTTCTTGATCGCCGGGTTGACGAAGATGCGATGGACCCGCTCGTCCTTGGCTGCGAGGCGGATGACTTTGGTGTGGTTGGCAGTCCAAACGCCGGTGTCCACATCCATCCAGTCGGATCGCGCCATGTTGGTGGCGCTCATGTTCTCGCGCTCGGAACCGGAAAGTCTGCGGTTGGGCATGGGCGTCAGCCAGATGTCGGCATCAAGGCCGATCTGGTGCGACGCATGACCGGTCAGCATGGGGCCGCCTCGGGGCTGGGAGATGTCGCCGACCAGGATGCCGTTCCAGCCGACATCGCGGGGAACCTGCTTGGCGAAGCCCTCGAGGAAGCGGATCAGATCCGGATGGCCCCACATGCGGTTGCGCGACAGCCGCATGACCTGCCAGGCGCTGCCATCGACTGCCAGCGCCGTGCCGCCTGCCAGGCAGCCATGGGCATAGGATCCAATGGAGCGGGCCTGCATGGGTGCACCCGTCGTCTGGGCACCGAACTGGCGCTTCGCTGCCCATTCCGGCAGATTGCGCAGCACGGAGGCGCGGCGCTCCTGCTCTTCGGTCTGCGTGGCCTGCGCGAGAGCCTGTCCGGCGGATACCGTGATCAGCAGCATCGCGAGGCGGGCGGCGGCTTTGGTCAGCATCACGGCGCTTCGGGGCATCGGGCTCTCTCCGTTTGCCATGTTTTCATATCAAACTCGACCCTGCCGTCGATAGGGTTGATAAAGTGTTATGACTGTGGCGCGGCTGTTTTTCGATGACGAAGGTGTGATTGCGCGCCGGGCATGGTGGGCCAGTTCCCTCGTGCTGCTGGCCAGCTTCATGCTGATCGGCTGGATGGCCGGATTTGCCCGTCATGGCGACTCGCTGATGGTTTTTACCTCCATAGCCATCCTCATCCCGTTTCATGCAGTGAATGCCAAGCGTTTCCGGGCAATCGGCCGCTCGCCCCTGCTGGCGCTGTGGGGAGGCGTTGTTCCAGCGTTGTCCATCCTGACCGATGCCTTCCTGGACTGGCCGATGGCAGACATCCTGCTGGGGTGGACGATCATGGGTATCATGGTCTGGTATGTGATCGATCTTGGGGTGTATCCGCATGACGATCACGCCTCGCAGGCCCGGATTGACGCTGCCGCGAAGCACGCCTAGCAGAAGCCTATGACCGCGACAGA
The DNA here is from genome assembly GCA_031377545.1 of Hyphomicrobiales bacterium. Lineage (GTDB taxonomy): Bacteria > Pseudomonadota > Alphaproteobacteria > Rhizobiales > Beijerinckiaceae > JADCCX01. The sequence goes on from JANMFA010000310.1 coordinate 7,550, forward strand.
CGCTCTTTCCATCACCCGTGCCCTGGTGCAATGCCCGTCCGTGACGCCCGTCGAGGGCGGCGCGCTGGGTGTTCTTGAAGCCCTGCTGACCCGTGCCGGCTTTGCCGTTCACAGGCCTGTTTTTCGCGAGGACGGCACGCCGGATGTCGACAATCTCTACGCCCGGATTGGCGAGGGCAGCCCCTGTCTGATGTTCGCAGGGCACACCGACGTCGTGCCGCCGGGGTCACTGGAGGCCTGGTCGCATCCACCATTCGGTGCGACCGTGGTCGACGGACGGCTCTACGGGCGCGGCGCGGAAGACATGAAGGGCGGTGTCGCCGCATCGGTTGCCGCCGTGCTGGACCATCTCAGGAAACACGGCACACCCCGGACGGGTTCCATCGCCTTCCTGATCACGGGGGACGAAGAAGGGCCTGCCATCAATGGCACGGTGAAGCTGCTGGAATGGGCACGGGCGCGCGGCGAACCCATGGATCACTGCATCCTGGGAGAGCCCACCAATGTCGAGGCCGTCGGCGACGTGATCAAGATCGGCCGCCGCGGCTCGCTCACCGGGCATATCACGGTGCATGGCAAGCAGGGCCATGTGGCGTATCCCGAACGCGCGGTGAATCCGATCCATGGCATGACGCGACTGCTCACCGGGCTGCTGGCTGCGCCGCTGGACGCGGGCACCGCGCATTTTGCACCGTCCAATCTTGAAATGACCACGCTGGATGTGGGCAACCCAACATCGAACGTGGTGCCGAACGAAGCGAAAGCCACGTTCAACATCCGTTTCAACGACATCTGGACCCCGCAAACGCTGGAAGCTGAGATCCGACGCAGGCTGGATGGCGCGGCTAGCGAAGGTGTGCGTTACACCGCCGTCTTCGCCAGATCGAACGCATTGGCCTTTGTCACCGAACCCGGTCCGTTCGTCACCCTGTTCGCCGATGCCGTCACGGCAGTCACGGGCCGCGTGCCCAAACTTTCGACGACGGGTGGCACCTCCGATGCCCGGTTCATCACGCATTACTGCCCGGTGCTGGAGTTCGGTCTGGTCGGGCGCACGATGCACCAGATCGATGAGAGCATCGGATTGGCTGATCTCGACATGCTGACACGCGTCTATGGCCGCGTGCTGGAGGAGTACTTCGAGGACTGATCAGGCCGAAACGACCCGGCGCTTCAGGCCCTTGAGCCAGCGTCTGAGCTTTTGTCCGGCCACCAGCGCTCTGCCCTGCACCGACCAGGGGCTGAGGCTGATCACCACATTGGCCATCGGGCGGCGCTGCTTCCAGATCAATGAGGCGGGATCGACGCTGGCGTCGCTGCCGGTATCGAGCCGCCGGAACCACGGCTGGGCGTAAAGCCACTCCGTGAGCATCAGGTCGAAGAGAACGCCCGGCGATTCCTTCGCAAGGGTCTCGTCATAAGCTGTCTTCCAGAAGAAGACCTCGCCGCTGCAGCGCAGGAAGAGACCGCTGCCGATGGTCCGCTCACCCACCCTCAGCTCGAGCATGAACGCGCGACCGGTTTCCGCCATCGACCGAAGCACCGAGACGACGTAGCGGGCATCGCCGGGCCGCTGGCCCAGTGCGGTTCCCGCGCGGCCTTTCCATCCGGCTGCCTCGAGGGCCAGGAAGGTCTCGAATGCGGGTTGAACGGCCTCGGGACTGTCATGCACCACCAGCGCCAGGCTGCCCTGATCTTCGAGCGCCCGGCGTTTGGCGCGCAGCCGCTTGCGCGTGCCTGATGACAGGCTCTGCGTTCCGTAGAGTTCGGCAGTTGGCGCTGCAGACCGGTCCAGAATCGCCCGATCCCAAGTCTCAACGGTGGAGATCGCGATCACACGCTCCCGCTGGAGCGCAAGAAATGCGTCCCAGACGGCCCCCTCGGTCTGCAGATTCCGGATCAGCAGGGCGCGGCCGGGAGCCAAGCCCTCCGCAAGACCCGCCAGCATGGCGCTCAGGATGGCCGTTGCCTGCTGTGCATCGAGAAGCGGAGCGCCGGCAAGATCATACAGTGGGACGAGTGGCCCACCCAGTATGGACAGACCCGGCGGCGGGCGACTCGTGCCAAGCGGCCAGAGGCCGACGAGATCACCTGACCGGTTCCGGCACTGGAGGGTTGAAGCCCGGACGCCCGCGGTATGCGCGCCGCGCAGTGCGGCTGGCAGCGCATGCGGGTTGCAGGCTGCCGCACAGCTTTCCAAATCCACCGCGTCGGATGGGATCGTGTCGGTGAGAACGACCGAAAACTGCCCGGGGCTCTGCGACTCAGACATGCGCGGCTCTCCAGGCAGATCTCCGCAGGAGCGCCACGATATGGACGTGGAAGCCCAGCCGCGCCTTGACCTCCCGGGCGATGATCAGCGAGGCCGCGAAATAGCCGAATGCGGTCGCGATCGCCGCACCCAGCCCGCCATAGACAGGGATCAGTGCCAGGCCGAATGCCAGATTCATCACGAAAGCCCAGGCATAGGCATAGGCGCAGGCGATCTGGTTGTCGGTCATGACCAGCAACTGTTCGGCTGGCCCGACAGCGGCACGGGTGAGAAGTCCCGCCAGCAGGATGATCGTGATGATCGATCCGCCCTCGAAACCCTGTCCAAAGACCATCAGGAACAGCGGCGAGGCCGCCGCCATCAGGGCCGCCATTGCCACCGACGGCAGGAAGGTCCAGCGTGTGGTGCGGGCAGCATAGGCCGCCAACCCCTCCCGGTCGCCCGCATTGTAGAGCGCGCTGAAATGATGACCGGTGGCCCAGGTGAGCCCATGGTGCACGAAGGCGACAAGGGCGACCAGCCGCGCAGCGGCGCTGTAGGCACCTACAGCGGCATCGTCATGGAACACCGAAAGCAGCACGATATCGGTCGAGGTCATCAGGAGGAATGCGCCGTCGATCAGCATGACAGGCAGGCCGGTGAGGATCCAGCGGGTCCGTTCCTCGATGACGGGGCCTTTGGGCAGGATCGACGAGACCTTGCGGCGCACCAGCAGGAGCAGCATGAAAGCACAGATCCAGGTCGAAACGACGAGCCCGATCACGGCCAGCGAGGCATCGGCCTGAATACCTCCTGTCCAGGCGCCGAGAAAGATCACGGGCACGATCAGCGGGCGCAGCACGAAAGCGATGCCATAGGCCAGCATCTTCCACGCCCTGGCGAGTGCGATGCCCTCGATGACGTCCAGCATCACAAGGGCGGGAACCGTGGCCATGGCCAGGCAAGTTGCCGTCGCTACGGCCGGTGACAGCCAAGGGCTGGCAAGATGCGCGGCGAGACAGCCAGCGAGCGCAAAGGCCGAGCCGATGGCGAAGGGAGCCCAGGAGGCGAAGCGCATAAGGCCTCGCAGACGGGCCTTGTCGCCTGCCGCTTCATATTCTGGCCAGAAGCGTTGTGGCATGGCGACCAGCCCAAGCGTCGCGAACCCCGCCACCAACAGCATGATCGTGTTGGCCGTGGCGTAAACTCCGAACTCTGCGGCACCGGTCACACGCGCGAACAGAACCTGTGTCAGAAAGACCACGCCGGCATTGATGACACGCGCCCCGACGCCCGCAAGCGCCATGATCCGCGTCTCGGTTTCCATCGACTGGGGTGTAGTGGCCTCGCCCTGCATCTCGGCCGGGATAGCATAGCGACCTTAAGGAACCGTCGCTTTTCAGCCCTTGAGCGCCTCGGGATTGACCATCCGGATCGGCGTTCCAGCGAGGAAAGCCTCAACATTCTCAAGGCTTTCACCGTAGAACTGCTGGAACGCGGCTGCGGTGGAATAGCCGAGATGCGGGGTGAGGATCACGTTGGGCGCCCGCCGCAGGGGATGATCGGCAGGCAGCGGCTCCTGGTCGAACACATCGAGGCCCGCGAGCAGCCGCCCTGACTGAAGCGCGGTGACAAGGGCCGCACCGTCCACCAGCGGGCCGCGCGAGGTGTTCACGAGAATTGCGCCCGGTTTCATCGCGGACAGCTCGGTTGTACCAACAATGCCACGGGAGCGTTCCGACAGCACGAGATGGAGGGAGACCGCGTCGGACTGACGAAAAAGCGCGTCCTTGCTGACACGTGTGCAGCCTGCAGCGGCAGCAGCCTCATCCGTCAGGTTCTGGCTCCAGGCGATGACATTCATGCCGAATGCCTTGCCATAGCCTGCGACGCGGCTTCCCAGTCGGCCCACGCCAACAATGCCGAGTGTCTTGCCCGCAAGGCTGAAGCCCATGCCGAGTCCATCGTGCCAGCCGCCATTCTTCATCGCGGCGTCGGCCTCCGGGATCCGTCGGGCGCAGGCCAGAATCAATGCGAAGGCCAGTTCCGATGTGGCCGGCGTCACGCGGTCACCCGCCGTGTTGCAGATCAGGATACCGTGCTGCGTGCAGGCCGCGATATCGAGCGTGGGAGCACGTGCGCCGGTGAGCGCGATCATTCTGAGATCAGGCAGTTTTGCAATCAGCGAGGCCGTGAACGGCGTGCGTTCCCGCATGGGAACGACGACCGGGAAGCCTTTCAAGGCTGCCGCAACGGCGTCTTCCGATGCGAAAGCCTCGCGAAACACGACAACATCTGCCTTGTCTGCAAGACGGCTCCAGTCGGCCGAGGCCATCGCGACGGTCTGGCTATCATCGAGGATGGCAACTTTGGGCAGTGGCATCGGTCAGTCCGGCTTGATCTGGTTTTCGCGGACGACTTCGCCCCATGTGGTCATCTCGGCCTCGTAGAACTTCCGGAATTCTTCGGGTCCATCCAGCCTCATCGCAACCTGCTGCGTCTCGATCAGGGCTTTGGCGACCTTCTCGTCACGGAAGCTGGCGCGCAGTTCCGTGACCATGCGATCGATGATCGGCTTCGGCGTACCGCCGGGGGCAAAAACGCCCCACCAGGCGTTGGCGCTGAAATCCTTGAATCCTGCCTCGATCATGGTCTGGGTGTCCGGCAGGTTGGAAAGCCGCGTCTCGCCGGTCTGCAGCAGCGGCCTCAGGTTGCCTGCGGCGAGCTGTGCCGCCATGTTGGCAACCGAGGTGATGACGAGGTCGATATGCCCGCCGATGGCATCGTTCAGTGCCGGGCCACCGCCGCGATAGGGCAGATGGCGCACCTTGAAGCCACCCTTCTTCTGCAACAGCGTCATGGTCAGGTGGCCGAGACTGCCGTTGCCGATGGTGCCATAGGTCAGGCTGTCGGGGCTGGCTTTCGAAGCTGCGACCACATCCGCGAAGGTCTTGAAGGGCCGTGACGGGTGGCAGGCGAGCACCATGGGGGCGGTCCCCACCAGCAGGACGGGATCGAGATCCTTCCTCGCGTCGAAACTCAGCGGCATCAGGCTCGGGATCACCGCATGGCTGTCGAAGACGAACAGCCAGTTCAGTCCATCCGGAGGGGATTTCGCCACGACCGTTGCGCCAATGCTGGACGCTCCGCCCGCCCGGTTCTCGACAATGATTGTGGCACCCAGCCGCTGCTGCACACCGGGCTGGACAATCCGGGCCACCGCATCGGTGGAGCCGCCTGCGGGAAAGGGCACAGTGAAGCGGATGGTCTGGCCTTGCGGCCAGGTGGCCTGGGCAAAGGCGGAAGGCGCAAAGGTCGCCATCGCGCCAGAGACGAGCATGGTGCGGCGGGTGATCGTGGTCCGGTTCATACTGGTCATGGGTAACCTCCCTGGCAGGACCCGTCTGCTGCGGGCCGTTCCATGCCACCGCGATATACCGCAAAATGCCGGAAGGGATAGTGCCCCGTTATAAAGCCCGCAGGGAAGCCGATGCTTCGCTTAGCTCTCTATTAAGGCGACAATGGCATACTGGAGGCACTTTGTGGCGTACTTCGTCGTTGTGTAACAGTTGAGTATCGAATGACCGAGGTCAGTGGGCCCGCCGAAGTTGCAACGACCGGGCCGGGAACGGATCGCTCGATTGCGCCGGTTGTCGTGGAAAAGCCCGATGCTGGTGCCGTTGCGATCTTCGAGGCCGGTCAGGCCCGGCATCTCTCGTTCCGGTTTCCGTTCGCCAGCACCAAGGCAGCTGTTCTTGATATCGATCTGGTGCTGCTGTTCGAGGATGGCGGAAAGATCATTCTTCCCGGGCTGGCGCTGCGGATGCTGGGAGGCGATGCGCCAAGGCTTGCCTTCCTGGAAATGGATATCGATCCCCAGACCCTGATCGCCAAGGTCGGCGAGGTCCAGCTGGCAGACCAGCTGCCCCAGATTGCTGTTTCGGCGTCCCTTGCGGCGAACAAGGCCGAGACACCTGCTGCAGCATCCCCGGGCATTCCGGTTGTTCAACTGCCGAGCCTGCCGCCTGCCAGCCTGACGCCGAGCCCCGGACCTCGGCGGAGCTCCGGCATCGAAGACAGCGGCAACACATCGCTCACGGAATCGGTCGGCCGGTTTGCCAAACGGACCAATGCCGAGGATGCGCCGTTCAGCGGTTCGGGTGGCGGCCAGACGGAA
>JANMFA010000339.1:0-5341 GCA_031377545.1 Hyphomicrobiales bacterium
CCGAGATGTTGGCCGCGCGGCTTTCGAGATGGTCGATCAGGCGACCGGGTGTCGCCACCAGAACATCAAGACCCTTGGCGAGGGCCTGGATCTGCGGACGATGGCCGACGCCGCCAAACACGACTGCGACCTGCACGCCCATGTGCTTGCCATAGGTGCGGAAGCTGTCGGCGATCTGTGTCGCCAGTTCGCGCGTGGGTGAAAGGACGAGAACCCGGCAGCCCTTGAGAGGACGGGGGCGCTTGTCTGCCTGCAGGCGATGCAGGATCGGCAGCGCGAACGCCGCAGTCTTGCCGGTGCCGGTCTGGGCGATGCCCAGCAGGTCTTTCGCCATAAGGACAGACGGAATCGCCTGTGCCTGGATTGGCGTAGGAGTCTCGTAACCCTCGGATGCCAGTGCCTTCAGAAGAGGAACGGCAAGGCCGAGATCAGCGAATGTCAGGGAAGAGTTAGGGGTATTGCTCACGTGGATATGTCTTTCGAGCGCCGACGCCCGAGAACGGGACTGCGCCAAGGAAGGCCGCAGACGCAGTTGTTGCGTTGGTCGGCCTGTTGCGGGTTTGATGACCCAGCGTGCTCGGGAAATCAGCGGTTTCTTCAACCAGTCGCTCATACAGCCTGAGGTCTTGGGAGACCCATCACGCGGCTGGAGCGGATGTCATCGCGTTCGGCGATGCGGAGCTTATGGCATGTTGCGCTGCACAAGTCAATTTGTCGTGCGTGCGCCGGCAATTCCGGCCGCACAGCTTGCCAATGCCCGGAAAGCTGAGCACTTATCCGGGATGCGTTCCAACACCATCAGAATCGCGCTCCTCGGAGCAATGGTCGTCGGCCTTCTGGCAGCTCTCCTCGCGGTTCCTGCCAAGGCGCAGGAAAAGCTCATTTCCGACCGCGTTTTCTATATCCACGCGCCAAAGAGCACTTCGGTGCAGTTCCAGATGATTGTACTGGCGGGCAGTGCCGACGAGACGAACCTGTCGCAACTGGGTATCGCGCATTACCTCGAACATCTCATCCTTGTCGGCCGCAACGAAGGACAGGGCGACACAGCCTTCAAGTTCTTTGCCGACGGCAGCTCCAATGGCTGGACCAGCCAGCGCGCCACCGGGTACATCCACCGCTTTCCCGCAAATGCTGCGGATCTGACGGAGCGGCTGGATCGCCTGTTCAAATTCTACAGCGAGCGCCTGACGGATTTCGCGATTACCCCGGAAGATGCCCTGCGCGAGCGCAATGTGGTGCGTCAGGAACATGACTGGCGTTACGCCAGCAATCCGTTCGATGCGGTCTGGCAGGATGTCACGCGCTACGGATATGAGGGCCATCCTTTTGAGAACTGGACCATCGGTACGCCACAAACCATTGGTGCATTCACGGTGGATGAGGCCCGCGCCTTCCTGCGGCGCTGGTATCGCAAGGCGAACGTCTATTTCATCGTGACAGGTCCGCTTGCATCCGAGCCCGTGAAGGCTGCTGCCGAGAGGTATCTGACGACGCTCGACAACGCGCTGCCACCAGTACGTGTATGGCCAGGGTTGAAATTCACGGTCAAGCCCGAGACGAAAGTGTTTCGCAAGCAGGACAAGCGCATCACCAACCCGTCCGTTTCGCTCAGCAGCCTCGTAAGCACGGACGAAACGGACCCCGTGCGGCAGGCCGCTGTCGTTGCCGTTATCAACGGCTTTCTCTCCAGCAAGCTCAGCGGCAGCCCGCACAGTGCGCTCGTCGAGGGTGATGCGCCGGTTGCGGCGGCCTTGAACGGAGCGAGCCTCTGGCGCAACATCCCGGGCGCGCTCAATCTGAGCCTTGGTGGCATTCCCGAAGAAGGCCGCACGCTGGACGAGGTCCAGAAGGCACTCGTGGAATACCGCGAGGCATTTCTCAAGCGCGGCATCGATGAACCCACGCTGGAGCGGCTCAAGAGGCGCTATGCGCGCGACCTTAAGCGCGGACTGGAGGAGCCGGAGAACGCGCCGCAGCGGTTGATCAACTGGCTGACGATCCCGTTGTCCTATGAAACGCTGAAGGCCTGGCCGGAGATTGTCGCTTCGGTACGGATCGACGAAATCAACGCTGTCCTCAAGGCGCTTGCAAGCAACCGGCGCGATGCGATCATCATTTTCGAGCCGAAGGTGGACTGATCATGCGTATCCCTGATCGCCGCGCTCTGAAATCGCTTTCGCTAGGTCTGGCGATGGGCGTCACACTGGTCTTCTCGCATGCAGCGGCGATGGCACAGCAAAATGCCGTCGAATCTGCCCGTGACCAGACGGGAACAGCCCGTTCGTATGCGATCAGCGATGGCCGTACAACCGGGGGCATCCGGCTCGTCCATATCCTTGTCAAGGGGGAGAAAGACCAGGCGTTTTCAATGGCCTGGCGCGACCGCTTGATTCAGCACACGCCCGACAAGGCAGGTCTGGGACAACTGGCCGCCGTTCTGGTTGCGTCGGGTGGTGCCGGACCTCTGGACGCTGGTACGCTGGAGGAGGAACTCAAGGACATCGGCGGCTATTTTTCGCTCAGTCGTGGCCGCGCGGCGACTTTCGGTGATGTCTCTGCACCAGCCGAGCAGTTCGAGGCGACTCTCAGGCTGTTTCGAACATCGCTGATGGAACCGCGCCTGCCCGCTATCACCCTCGAGCGGCGCAAGCGCTTCATGCAGAATGGCCGCAAGGCCAATCGCGAAAAGGCCGAAACTCTCGCGCGTGAGGCGATGAGCACGATCCTGCTGGGCGATCATCCTATTTCCGCCTCGCTGAGCCTTGCGCCGACCAGCACCATCACCAGCGTGACCGTGGCGGATGTCGATGCCTGGCGGAAAGCCATTCTCGCCCGCAGCAACCTCACCGTGGTCTCGGCGGGGCCGCTGACACGTGAGGCAGCGGCTGAGTTAGTTGACCGCACATTCGGCGGTTTGCCGGAGAAGGATGCTGACAGGGATGGCATTCCATTCGTGCGCCCGCCCAAGGCGAGCAAGACGATTGTGATCGAAAGCCCGGTACAGCAATCCGCCATTCTCATCGGCGGTCCCGTGCTGTGGTCCAATGGCGGGCCGGAAGGCATTGCCCGCAGCATCGCGATGTCGGTGCTGGGCGGCGGTCCGCGCTCGCGGCTGTTCATTGCTGTGCGCGAGAGACTGGGCGCGGCCTACGGGGCGAGTGCAGGCATCTCCGCAATTCTCGGACGCGAAGGGGCATTCGGCATGGAGGCCGCAGTTGCCAACGACAAGGTGGGGCCTGCAGTGGCCGCCATGCGTGCGGAATATGCGGCATTCCGTGAGAAGGGCGTGTCGGCTGAAGACATCGATCCGATCAAGCGCCGCATGACCAGCGGCTTTCCCGAAACCATGCGCAAGTCAGGCTCTGCCGCAAGCGTGATCCGGGGAGCGTTGCAGAACGGCCTGCTGTTCGACGCGCCTGACCACCAGTCCCGCTGGATCGGCAACCAGAAGGCGGAGGAGATCAACCAGCTCATCCGCGAACGGTTACCGGAGACCCTGACAACGATCATCGTCACGCCCTCCGCCGAGGGCCTTGGCGCGGATTGCGTGATCAAGGCGCTGGAGGAGCTGAAGGGCTGCCTCGCGCCCTGATCAGGCGGGTTTGCCTTGACATTTGCGTCCCTTGCGGGCTCTGACAGCGGCTCATTCCCGAACAGATCGTCACCAAGAGTCGCATGATGTCCACCGCTGCCCAGAACCTCGTTTCGCGCTACCGTTCGCACACCTGCGCCGGGCTGCGGGCGAACGACATCGGCACTGAGGCCAGGCTTTCGGGCTGGGCGCATCGCATCCGCGACCATGGCGGCGTGATGTTCATTGATCTGCGTGATCACTATGGCCTCACGCAGATCGTGGTTGATCCGGCATCGCCCGCGTTCAAGGATGCGGAAAAGGTGCGCTCCGAATGGTGCATCGGCATCACAGGCACGGTGCGCCGCCGTCCGGCAGGCACCGAGAATGCCAACATGCCGACGGGCGAAATCGAGATTTTCGTGACCAGCCTTGATGTCCTGGGCGCATCGCAGGAATTGCCGCTGCCGGTGTTCGGCGATCAGGATTATCCGGAGGAGACGCGTCTCAAATACCGCTTCCTCGATCTGCGCCGCGAGCGGCTGCACAACAACATCATGCTGCGCGGCGCGGTGATCGATGAAATCCGCGTGCAAATGAAAAGCGCTGGCTTCTTCGAGTTCCAGACGCCGATCCTGACCAACTCTTCGCCAGAAGGCGCGCGCGACTTTCTGGTGCCATCCCGCCTGCATCCCGGCAAGTTCTACGCCCTGCCGCAGGCTCCCCAGCAATACAAGCAGCTCATCATGATGGCGGGCTTCGACCGCTATTTCCAGATCGCGCCATGCTTCCGCGACGAGGATCCCAGGGCGGACCGCTTCTATGGCGAGTTCTACCAGCTCGACCTCGAAATGAGCTTCGTCGAGCAGGGCAACATCCTGGGCGCGATGGAGCCGATCTATCGCTCGGTTTTCGAGAAATTCGCGGACTACACCGAGAATGGCAAGCCACGCGCCGTGACGGACAAGTTCCCGTGGATTCCCTATGCCGACAGCATGCGGAAATACGGCTCGGACAAGCCAGACCTGCGCAACCCCATCGAGATGCAGGACGTGTCGGAGCATTTCCGCGGCGGTGGCTTCAAGATTTTCGCACGTATCCTCGAGGAGAGTGGCAACCAGATCTGGGGCATTCCAGCGCCAACCGGTGGTTCTCGCGCGTTCTGCGACCGCATGAACAGCTGGGCGCAGGGCGAGGGGCAGCCGGGCCTCGGATACATCATGTTCAAGGACGGGGTAGGGCAGGGACCGCTCGCCAACAACATCGGGCTTGAGCGGGTGGAAGCCGTGCGCCAGCAACTCGGCTTGAAGGATGGCGACGCCGCGTTCTTCACCGCCGGCAATCCAGAGAAGTTTGTGCGCTTTGCGGGCCTTGCCCGCACGCGCGTTGGCGAAGACCTGAACCTTGTCGAAAAGGACCGTTTCGCCTTCGCCTGGATCGTCGATTTCCCGATGTACGAGTATAACGAGGACGAGAAGAAGGTGGATTTCAGCCACAACCCCTTCTCGATGCCGCAGGGTGGCATTGAGGCGCTCAACACGCAGGATCCGCTGACCATCAAGGCGTTCCAGTACGATCTGGTCTGCAACGGCTATGAACTCGCGTCGGGCGGCATCCGCAATCACAGGCCGGAAGCCATGGTGAAGGCCTTCGAGATCGCGGGCTATTCCGAGCAGACGGTCATCGACCGCTTCGGCGGCATGTACCGGGCCCTCCAGGTGGCCGAGCGAAACATCATCTTCTACGGTTTGCACGATCGTATCCGGC
>JANMFA010000348.1:0-1523 GCA_031377545.1 Hyphomicrobiales bacterium
CGCACGGTCACACCGAGCCTGCGCACATCCTCCGGCAGGCGCGGTTCGGCACCCGCCACCCGGTTCTGCACCAGCACCTGCGCCTGATCGACATTGGTACCGGGTTTGAAGACGACGTTGATCGACACGCGTCCGTCACCCGTCGACTGCGACACGATGTAGAGCATATTGTCGACGCCGTTCACTTCCTGCTCGATGGGCGTGGCGACTGTCGCGGCGATCACTTCGGCGGATGCGCCAGGATAGCTCGCTGTGATGCTGACGGTGGGCGGGGCGATTTCGGGGTATTCAGAGATCGGCAGTCCGCGCTGCACGATCGCGCCCGCGATCGTGAGAAGCACCGAGAGAACGGTTGCGAAGATCGGGCGGTCAATAAAGAAATGGGCGAAGCGGAACATGACTGAACCTGCAAAAGGGGTCTGAGGAGAAAGGCCTGAACCTTTGGCGGGTCAGTTCGTCGCTGGCTTGATCTCACCCGGTTGCGGATTGACGACGGATCCGGGCCTGACCATCGGATTGGCCGTGCCGTTGATGATCACCTTGTCGGTAGGTGCCAGGCCGCTGCGGATGACGCGAAGGCCATCGACGATCTGGCCGAGAACGACAGGCTTCGGAACCACCTTGTTTTCCGGCCCCAGGATCATGACCACCTTGCGGGTCTGATCCGAGGCGATCACAGTGTCCGGCACCAGGAGCGCCTCGAACTCGCCGCCGAACAGGCGCATCCGGCCGAACGTGCCTGGCGTCAGAAACTGATCCTTGTTGTCCATCAACGCCCGCCCGCGGATGGTGCCGGAGCGGGTATTGAGCTGATTGTCGACGAAACTGAGCTGGCCCTGCCGCTTCCAATCCGTTTCATCCGCCAGGCGCACCTGGACCGGCTGCGCCTGTTCACGGCCGCTGACCCGCTCGCCACTCTGATTCAGGCGTGAATACCGCAGGTAATCGGCCTCCGAAGCCTCGAAGATGAAGTTGATCGGATCGATGCTAACGATGGTGGTCAGAAGGGTGGCACCCGTCTGGCCGCCCGAGACCAGATTGCCGACATCAATGCGTTTGTCTGAAATACGTCCATCGATGGGAGCCTTGACCTCGGTCCATTCCATGTTGAGTTCGGCAATCTTCAGGTTGGCTTCAGACGCCTGTTGTCCTGCACGTGCGACCGCCAGGTTGGATTTGCGCTGGTCGAGGTCGCGCACCGTGATTGTCTGATTGCGTGTCAACCCCTCCGCCCGGTCGACCTCGTTGTCGGCGAGCGCCACCTGGGCCCTTGTCCTGGCGACATCAGCACGCGCCGCATCCACAGCGAGTTTGTAGGGGCGCTGATCAATCGTGAAGAGCAGATCCCCCTTCTTGATGAGCTGGCCATCGCGGAAATGAATCATGTCGACAAAACCCGAAACGCGAGCCCGAACTTCCACTTGTTCGCGCGCTTCAAAACGCCCTGTGTATTCGTCCCATTGCGTAACCCTCTTCTGAATCGGGGAGGCCACGGTCACGACCGGTGCGGGCGGAGCACCCTG
>JANMFA010000312.1:0-8710 GCA_031377545.1 Hyphomicrobiales bacterium
TGTGAAGGCCGAGCGGCAGGTCATTGGCCGGTGCTAAAAACTCGGCGGCGTCGATAAGTCCGCGCTCAAGCGCCTGATACGTTTCGCCAGGTGCTATGACCAGCGGAGTTACGCCCAGACGCTTCAGCACCTCGCCGCCAAGGCCAGTCACGCGCATGCGAAGACCCGTGAGGTCGGCTGCTGTCCTGACAGGCTTGCGAAACCAGCCTGCCGTCGAGGGGCCTGTATTGCCTGCAAGCATTGGCTTCACATTGAAGGGCGCGTAGAGCCGGTCCCAGAGCGCCTGCCCATCCTGATCGATCCATGCGGCATGGGCTGTCGGTGACAGGCCATAGGGAACAGTTGTGAAAATGGGAGCTGCCGGCATCTTGCCCTGCCAGAACAAGGCTGCCGTATGGCCCATCTCGACCGTCCCGGAAGAAACAGCATCCAGCACATTGAGGGCTGGCACCAGTTCGCCTGCGGCGAACAGATCGATCATCAACTCGCCCTGACACATCGCATTGATGCGCGCTACAAGTCTTGCGGCCGAAACTCCTGGTCCAAACAGGTTCTTCGGCCAGGAGGTAACGCATCGCCAGCGCAAGCGCTGCTGGGCCCGTGCAATGGCCGGTGCGGCAAAAGCTCCTGCTGTTGCAGCGCCGATCACAACGCGGCGGTCAGGCAGAGGAAGCTTCATCACCTTGCTTTCCGTGCGTCTGCAATCGCGGCAGCCAGTGCCGCCGTCGCGGTGCCAACATTCTCGCTGCCAAAAATTGCGCCAATGACGGCCACACCGTCAGCACCTGCCGCGATGACATCGCCAAGATTTGCCAGCGTTATGCCGGCGATTGCCCCGACAGGAAGCTGTCCCAGCCGTGCTGCGGCCTCGCGGCGCAGATTGCGAAAGCCGTCCAACCCGACCGGAGCGTCCGGGTTGTCCTTGTGAACGGTCGCAAAAACACCTCCTATGCAGGCATATGAAATGGGCGCATCGGCAAGGGCGTCGATGTCTTTCGAGGATTTGATCGTCGCCCCGATGATGGCGTTGGGCCCCAGGATGCGGCGCGCGTCGGTCGGGGACATATCATCACGACCGACGTGGACTCCCTCCGCCCTGCAGGCGAGGGCCACATCCACCCGGTCATTGATCAGCAGAGGCACTCCGGTGCCCTCAAGCGCCTTGTGGATGGCGCGGGCGTCCGTGATCATTGTGCGTGTGTCGGCCTCCTTGGCGCGATACTGCAGCAGCGTCATTCCTGATCTGGCTGCACTGCCCGCAAGATCGGCAAGGGATCGCCCGCGGGCAATCTGAGGGTCGATAATCCCGTAGAGCGACAGGTCAGTGATCATGGGTTCATTTCCTTCTGTGCGCACGCATGGTCCGACATGTCCGCAAGGGCTTGCACGAGATGCGCGGGAAAGAGCCCCGGTCCGGCGGACCGAAGCGCCGCTTCCTCGCCCGCGAGGCCGAAACAGGTCAGGGCTGCAATTGCGGCAGCCGTCATATCGTCCGTCGATGTGGCAAATGCAGCGACAACAGCACCCAGTGCGCAGCCTGTCGCGGTTGTCCGCATCATCATTGGGTGCCCGCAGGCAATGTCATGTTGGCCCTGCGGACCGGTGACGCGGTCAACTTCGCCTGTCGTAATGCTATGCGTTCCGGGCGTCACAAAAGCTGCGATGGCAGCCGTTTCGGCGGTATTGGCCTTCACGACGACGCGCGGAAGCGTCGTCAAGCGCCTGGCCAGCCCCAGACGGAGTGCTGAACGGTCGGCAAATACCGGATCAATGATGATCGGTCCCTTGAAGCGCAAACCGGGCTGAAGGAGGCGCTCTATCGCCATCTCCCGCATGACGTCCATGGTGCCAAGGTTGATGAGCACGGCATCGGCCGACACAGACATCTCGACGACCTCTTCGGGGTGCTGGGCCATGGACACATTCGCACCGATGGCCAGCAGCACATTGGCGGTCAATGTCTGAGCCACAGTGTTGGTGAGGCATTGCACGCGCGGCGCATCCCGGCGGATCTTCGCCAGAATGGCCAAGGCTTCGGGGGGCAGCGTAACGGGCTTTTTCAAACGGGACGAATGCATTGCCCGTCACTGCCGCTGTTGGCGCGCCGTGGCAAGCGAGACTGCGTTCAAAGTGTCGGCGCGCGGTCGGCGCCTCGCATGTCGCTCAGGTCGATCCACCGCCAGTCGGCCATGAAACGGCGCGCCCAGGTGCCTTGTCGGCGGGCATAGTTGCGCGTGTCCTGCTGCCCGAGCGTGATGGCCTGTTCCAGCGTTATCCCGCCCGCCAGATGGCGGATGAGATGCGGCATCCCGTGCGCCTTCATCACACCCCGGTTGGCGGGGAGCCCCAGCGAGCGGATGTGGCGAGCTTCCTCAAGCGCACCCTGTTGCATCATCAGCTGAAACCGCCGGTCGATGCGGGCGTAGAGCGCGGCACGGTCCGGCGCGAGGAAGACGCCCGCCCAGCGGCCCGTTGCAAGCACGGGCGAGGTCGTATCACGCTGCCATTCGCCCAACGTGCGTCCCGTCGCAAGCTTGACCGAAACGGCGCGCTGCAGCCGCGGCTGATCCGCCGGGGAGAGACGCTTTGCCGAATCCGGATCCTCGCGCTTCAGCCAGTCATGCAACGAAAGCCCCGCTGCTTCCATGGCCTCCACGTTGGCCATGATCGCTGCCGGAAAATCCGGCATTTCGACAAGACCATCTGTCAGCGCCCGGAAATAAAGCCCGGTGCCGCCAACCACGACAGCCAGGCGACCCTCGGACTTCAGACGTGCAAGAAGTGGCTCGATCGCCCGGACATAGTCCCCGGCCGAGTAGGCCAGCGCGGGATCGACACAACCATAGAGGGCGTGCTCGACATCGGCCTCCTCCTCGGGCGTCGGGCGAGCAGTCAGAATCCGGATGCCACCATAGATCTGCATGGAATCGGCGTTCACCACCACACCGCCAGTGGCTTTCGCCATGGCCACGGCCAGCGCGGACTTGCCGCTCGCGGTCGGACCTGCGATGAGCAGCGCGTCGCGTCCTTCCGCATCCTTCAGCAGTGTTTCAAGCAGCGCTTCCGCCATGTCCTACGTTTCAATCCTCATGTCCAACCCTGCCAATCCGGCTCTGGATCAGGCGATTCTGGCGCAGGCGCTCGCGGTACTACCGTATTCTGACATGCCGCGCTGGCTGAACAGCGGTATCGCGGCAGAGATCCCTTTCGCAAGTCCGGATGCGCCTTTGACGGAGATCACAACGCGCTTGCGGTCGGTGATTGGAGACCGGCCGGTGGATGTGGCTGTGCTGCCGCAGGCGCACCGGCGCAAGAAGCTGCTGCTGGCTGACATGGATTCCACCATGATCGAGCAGGAATGCATCGATGAACTCGCGGCTTTCGTGGGGCTCAAGGACAAGGTTTCCGTCATCACGGCCCGGGCCATGCGTGGCGAGGTCGCTTTCGAGCCCGCCTTGCGTGAGCGGGTGGCCCTGCTGAAGGGCTTGCCTCTGTCGGTCGTGGACGAGATCATTGAAAAGCACATCACCCTGATGCCGGGCGGCAGGACCCTGATTGCCACCATGAAGGCCAATGGTGCCTATACGGCGCTGGTATCGGGCGGGTTCACGGTATTCACGTCGAGGATTGGCCGCACACTCGGCTTTGACGAAGACCGGTCGAACATCCTTGACATCGCGGATGGTAAGCTTGCGGGCGTCGTCCGCGATCCGATCCTGGGCAAGGAAGCCAAGCAGGAGCGGCTCATTGCGTTGCGGTCTAAACTGTCGCTTCTGCCGCAAGAAACGATGGCGGTGGGCGATGGTGCGAATGACCTTGCCATGCTGGGTGAGGCAGGTCTTGGCGTGGCACTTCACGCCAAACCTGCGGTCGCGGCTGCAGCCGATGTCCGCATCGATCACGGTGATCTGACCGCTTTGCTCTATCTGCAAGGATACAGCGTCGGCGACTTCGTGCGGTGAGGCCATAAAAAAAAACCGCCCGAAGGCGGTTTTTCTGGTTGGTACTTCAGTGGATCAGGCCTGTTGCTGGCCACACAGTTGCCATGGGCGGCCAGCGCCCTCGCGGCGGAATGTCCAGATCTCCACCGATTCCTCCGGCTGATTGGCATTGCCAGCGACGATCTTGCCGGTGGCACGCTCCATCGTCACGTCGGTCATGGCGAAGCGCATGGCGACTGTCGCGTAGGCCGTGCTGTCCTCATACCACGATTCCGCCAGGTCGCCCTGGAGAAGCTTCGGCTGGCCGATCCGGTTGACGAGGCCCTTCTGCTGGTTGTCGTGCAGTTCGCGAATGAACTGTGCAGCCACATCCGGCGTGGTCACGCGGCGGATGCCCGCGATATCCTCGTTGGAATAGGCTCCCATCAGATCCGCCAGCACGCCCTGGAACGCGGTGTAGTCGTCGGGACCGATGCCCACACCGTCAACACGCTGTGGCTCGACCGCCTGCGCGGCCATCGGCTGTGGTGCGGCCATGGCTGCATTGGTTGCACCGCCCGCCATCTCGGGCGTCGGTGTGCGGGCATAGCCTGCCGGTGCTGCCATTTGCGGCTGGTTGGCCTGCTGGCGATTGCGGAAGAAGCCCCAGATCAAGCGTGCAGCAAGCACGATCAAAGCAACCTGCAGCAGAAGGCCGAGGAAGCCCATGATGCCCGAAAGGTTGCCAAACAGGCCACTGCCCGTCAGCAGACCAAACAGGCCCGCGCCAATCAGACCCATGGCGAAGCCTTTGGCCATCGTAGACATCATGGATGGCTTGGCCGCCTGTGCGGCGGCAGCCGGGCGTCCCGGCACGGCTGCCGGGTTGGACGGCGCACCGGTTGTCGCGCGTGGCGCGGTCGGCGTCGATGGTACGGATGTGTCCGTCCGCGCACCGCGACTGCCAGAGCTGGCTCCCTTGCCAGGCTTGGCATCAACGGTTGCGACGGCAAAGCCGATGGCAATGACAGACGCGAAAATGGTGAGTGTCTTGCGACCAAGTGAGAAAGGCATCGTTCCTCCTGCTATCTTCATACAACGCGGCATATAGGGTATATCTGGACAGATTTAAATGTCCCTTGCATCCTGTTTAAGCGTCGGCTCGATCCTCGCCGGTTGTGTTGACGAACTGCGGGCATTTTTTCGGCATGGGCGAGGATATCAATCTTGCCAAATTGCAAGGATGCGCCTCGAGGATTTCAATAGAATCCTCGATGTCTCTCGAGAAATCGCGCGTGACAAACGACAAGCCGGTGTTAATCTCTTGCCCGGAAGCAATCGCGAATCTGCTGGGGCTTCTATAAAAATTATCTCAAGTGAGGAGGATTCCGATGGATCATCTGGCCGACATCAAAAAGTATACCGCCAAAGTGGACGAAGCAGCAGTTCAGGGTATGTCGAAAGCCTATGCGCTCGTCATGAGCAAAGCAGACACGCGCTATGTTGCGGCCAGCGACCCGAAGGAAGTTGAGCGCGTTGTCACAAATTTCCTGAAGAAGAAGCTTGGCCGCAAGGAAGACAATGCTGCACTCACCGCAGCATGCAAGGCTGTTGGTGAAAAGATGAAGGCAGATCGCACCAAGTCGCGCATCACCTTCTATTATCTTCTTGCTGAGCATTATGGCCAGCTCGCGATGTTCCATCCGAAGAAGAAGTAATTTGCTGCTGCGCTGTGGCGCGCGAACAAGCCCCTTGCCGCAGGCAGGGGGCTTTTTGCTGCCTGTGAGCAACCGCGACCGGTGCGGCGACAGAATGCCTGAATCACGCTAAAGATGCGGGATGCGCCAATATCATGACCTCATGGCCCGCATCCTGGATCAGGGCGTGGCAAAATCCGACCGCACCGGTACGGGCACACTGTCCGTGTTCGGCCACCAGATGCGTTTTGACCTGTCGCAGGGCTTCCCGCTGGTCACAACCAAGAAACTGCACCTGAAGTCGATCATCCACGAGCTGATCTGGTTTCTCGCGGGCGACACCAACATCAAGTACCTCAAGGACAACGGTGTCGGCATCTGGGACGAGTGGGCCGATGCGGACGGCAATCTCGGTCCGGTCTATGGCAAGCAATGGCGGTCGTGGGCCAAGCCGGATGGTGGCTCGGTCGACCAGATCAGTTGGCTGGTGAACGAGATCAGGCGCAATCCTGATTCGCGGCGGCTGATCATCTCCGCCTGGAATCCGGCAGAAATCGACCTGATGGCTCTGGCACCGTGCCATTGCCTGTTCCAGTTCTATGTGGCCGAGGGGCGGCTGTCCTGCCAGCTCTACCAGCGCTCGGCGGATGTGTTCCTGGGCGTGCCGTTCAACATTGCGAGCTACGCGCTGCTGACGCAGATGCTGGCACAGGTCTCAGGGCTGCAGCCCGGCGATTTTGTGCATACGCTGGGAGATGCGCATCTCTATTCCAATCATCTGGAACAGGCGCGGCTGCAATTGTCCCGCGATCCACGGCCGTTACCCACGCTGCGGATGAACCCTGCTGTGCGCTCGGTTTTTGATTTCCGGTTTGAAGATTTTGTAATCGAGAACTACGATCCGCACCCGCACATCAAGGCGCCGGTGGCGGTTTGAGCGTGAGAATTGCCCTCGTCTGCGCCATGGCGCGCAACCGCGTGATTGGCCGGGACAATCAGCTGCTGTGGCGGCTCAAGAGCGATCTCAGGCATTTCCGCGACCTGACAACCGGCAAGCCGCTGATCATGGGGCGCAAGACATTTGAATCGATCGGCCGTCCGCTCCCAAACCGCGACAACATCATTGTTTCGCGCGACGAGGCCTACCGTGCCGAGGGCGTTTTCGTGGTCAGGTCTCTTGACGAGGCCTTCCGAAAGGCAGGCGAGTGTGCTGCTGTGCGCGGTGTTGACCAGATCATGGTCGGCGGGGGTGGTGATATCTATGCCCAAGCCATTGCTCATGCTGATGCCCTTCATCTGACGGAGGTGGATCTGGAACCGGAAGGCGATGCGCTGTTTCCCGCCATTGATCGGCAGGTCTGGAGGGAAATCAGCCGCAAGGAGCATCCCGCAGGTCCGGATGACGAGGCGGCGTTCCGTTTTGTGGATTATGTGCGGCGCTGACGCCCAAGTATCTTCGATATCGTTTGGCCGTTGACCTTTGGACGCAGACACACCATTTCGAACGCACAAGAGTTCAGTTTACCAAGCCTGAGGCGTGGCCATTGCGGCCAGCCACCGGTTTGCTAAGGACAGAACAGCATCAACGGCCGGAACCGGTCGCAGGACAGAGGATTTGCATGCCCTGGAACAATGACGGCGGCGGACCATGGCAACCCAAGAACCAGGGGCCCAAGAATCAGGGACCATGGGGACAAGGGCCCGGCGGTGGCAACAACAATGGCGGTGGCGACAACGGCGGTGGTGGCAAGCGCCCGGGCGGGCAACCGCCTGACCTCGAAGAGCTGCTGCGCCGCAGCAAGGACAAGTTCAAGAACGTGCTGCCGCCTGGCGCAGGTGGAACGGGTCTTGGCGGTATCGGCGGCAAGGGAATCGCTGTCATCGTCATGCTTGCCGTGCTGGGCTGGCTGGCGACTGGTCTCTACATCGTGCGCACCAACGAGGTGGCGCTGAAGACAGTCTTCGGTCGCTTTCTCGGCAAGACGGGTGAGGGCTGGGACTACAACTGGCCCTATCCGATCGGCAGCGTTTACAAGGTGCCGGTTCTGGACCGCAAGAACATCGAGATCGGTCGGGCTCCGACCGACCCGCGGCGCACCGGTGCCACCTCTGACACCCTGATGCTGACAGCAGACGAGAACATCGTCGATATCGGCTTCAACCTGCAGTGGCGGATTTCGGCGCAGAAGCCCGAGGACTACGTTTTCAACATCCAGAACCCTGAAGGCACGATCAAGGCAGTGGCCGAGAGCGCCATGCGCGAGGTCATCGGTCGCCGCAATCTGCAGAACGTCCTTCCAAGCCAGGTGGCGTCCGTGGCCGTCGTGCCCGCGACGACACCCGGCGGTACCCCGGTCGTGGTTCCGGCCGTTGCTGCAGCCGCATCGGCAGGTGCTCAGTCCGAAATTCAGGACGAGGTGCTCAGAACGATGCAGACCGTGCTCGACTCCTACAAGGCTGGCGTCGACATCCTGCTCGTCAACGTGACGCGAATCGCGCCGCCACAGGAGGTTCTTGCCTCGTTCCGCGAGGTTCAGGCCGCTGTGCAGGATCAGGCCCGCATGCGCAACGAGGCCGAGACCCACGCCAGCCGCGTGGTTCCCGAAGCCCGAGGCAAGGCGGAAAGCATCATCCAGGAATCGCAGGCCTATCGCGAGCGCACCGTGGCAGAAGCACAAGGTGCCGCCTCCCGCTTCCGCGCGGTTTACGAGGAGTACCGCAAAGCGCCTGACGTGACCCGCGAGCGCATCTTCCTTGAGACGATGGAACGCGTGTTTGGCGGGATGGACAAGATCATCATCGACAACAACAGCACAGGCGGGCAGGGAGCTGTTCCCTATCTGCCGCTCAATGAATTGCAGCGACGTCCGCAGCAGCCACAGCCTCAGGGGACAACGCGATGAATCAGGGCAAAGGGCTTTTCGCCCTCATCGGACTTGGCCTTATCGGCTTTCTCATTGTGAATTCGGCCTATATCGTGCCACAGACGTCGTCCGCAATTGTTTTCCAGCTGGGCAGGGTGGCGCGTGCGCCGATCGTCTCGCCAGGGCTCTATTTCAAGATCCCGTTCATGGAGAACGTGGTGTTCATCGA
>JANMFA010000410.1:0-14398 GCA_031377545.1 Hyphomicrobiales bacterium
AATCCTCCCGCGTTATCGGCCTGGCCGATGATATCGCGTGCTCCATGTCCGCCATCTCGGCCCGTGTGGCCGTGGTGCAGGGCCGCAACGCCATCGGCATCGAGCTGCCGAATCAGCGGCGCGAGACCGTCTACTTCCGCGAGTTGATCGGCAGCAGCGAGTTCGAGCGTTCCGCCCACAAGCTGGCGCTGGCTCTGGGCAAGAACATCGGCGGCGAGGCCATCATCACCGAGCTGGCCAAGATGCCGCATCTTCTGGTGGCCGGCACCACCGGCTCGGGCAAGTCGGTCGCCATCAACACCATGATCCTGTCGCTGCTCTACCGGCTGACGCCTGCCCAGTGCCGCCTGATCATGATCGACCCCAAGATGCTCGAACTCTCGGTCTATGACGGCATTCCGCATCTGCTGACGCCCGTCGTCACCGATCCAAAGAAGGCTGTCGTGGCGCTGAAATGGGCGGTCCGCGAGATGGAGGACCGCTACCGCAAGATGTCCAAGGTCGGAGTGCGCAACATCGACGGCTTCAACGCCCGTGTCGCCGAAGCCAGGGCCACCGGCGAGGTCATCACCCGCACCGTTCAGAGCGGCTTCGACAAGGAAACCGGTGAGATCATCTACACCCAGGAGGAGATGCCGCTGGAGTCGATCCCCTATATCGTGGTGCTCATCGACGAGATGGCCGACCTGATGATGGTGGCGGGCAAGGACATCGAGGGCGCGGTGCAGCGGCTGGCGCAGATGGCGCGTGCGGCGGGCATCCATGTGATCATGGCGACCCAGCGCCCCTCGGTCGATGTCATCACCGGCACGATCAAGGCCAACTTCCCGACGCGCGTGTCCTTCCAGGTCACGAGCAAGATCGACAGCCGCACCATCCTGGGCGAAATGGGCGCGGAGCAGCTGCTGGGCCAGGGCGACATGCTCTACATGGCGGGCGGCGGCCGCATCAACCGCGTGCATGGTCCCTTTGTCTCGGACGAGGAGGTCGAGCGCGTCGTCAACCACCTCAAACGCCAGGGCAAGCCGCAATATCTCGATTCCATCACCCGCGAGGAGGATGAGGCGGGAGCCGAAGAAGGCGACGAGGGCGCGGTCTTCGACAAGGGCGAATTCGGCTCAGAAGACGGCGGCGATCTCTACGATCAGGCCGTGCGCGTCGTGCTGCGCGACAAGAAAGCGTCCACGAGCTACATCCAGCGGCGGTTGCAGATCGGGTATAACCGGGCGGCATCGCTGATGGAGCGGATGGAGAAGGAAGGCGTGGTGGGTGCGGCCAACCATGCCGGGAAGCGGGAGATTCTGGTGGAGGGGGAGGAGTGAGGGTTAACCCCTCACGCCAACTCCTTCTCCATCAAAGCGATCTCCATGCGCGCACCGCCGCGTGAACCAAGATGCCCGATGCGCAAGAACCGCCATCCATTCGCCCGGTAGAACGGAACGCCGCATAGTGTTGCCCGAAGCGGCGATTGCTTGATGCCCCAGCTCTTCAGCCGCGATTCTCCGCGCCCTAGCAGTTCCGCTCCTATGCCCTGCCCTTGGACGTCGGGGTGAACATAGAGGCCATAAATCTCATTCCCCTTGCAGCCGCAAAATCCGACCGGTGCTCCGGATGGATCACAGGCGATGTCGAATACCTCACCATTCGACACTGCTCTTCCGTAGCCTTCCGCCGTCAATCCGCTCGCCCAAGCCAGTTTGATGTGCTCAGGATAGATTGCTGGATCGATAGCCATGATCGCTGCCATATGCAGCGCCCTCAAGGCCTCATAGTCATCCGATTTGATTGGTCTGATTGAGCAATTTTGATGCATGGCCGAAACGCTGTGTCATGAGCCACAGAACGTTTCTCGTTCGATCATATCGATCCAATCAATTCTGTTCATTCGGAAGATTAGCAGCTTGGGCAGATTTTTTCGCCTCACCCCGCCCTCAACGCACGCTTCACCGCCTCTGGTTCATGCGCGATCACCTTCAGCAGCACACGCCCTCCTTCTCCCCTGGGAGAAGGTGGTCGGCGGATGCCGACCGGATGAGGGAGAAGCCCTGCCGTCGGGAGAGAACTCCGCAAAGGCAGCGGTTCTCCCTCACCTGTCCGCCATCCGGCGGACATCCTCTCCCAAAGGGAGAGGAATGGCGCTGCGCCACGCCCTTCTCACCCAAACGGGTTCACCACCCGTACCCCCGCAATGACCTGCCCGTTCTGCATATCCTCCGTCAGAACCACGCTACACCCCAGCAATCCCGCCGCTGCGATGATCGCACTGTCCCAGATGGAGAGCTTGTGGCGCTCCCGCAGCGCCATGGCGCGGTCGAGGAGTTCGACCGTTTGTGGCTGGACAGGAAAGCGTCGCCATGCCGTCATTATGCCTGTGGCTTCCGCATGGGTGAGCGCACCGATGCGTGTTGTTCGCGTGGCCTGCGCGTAGAACTCCATGAGCACCTGAACGGACAAGGCGCAGTCGGCACTGTCCAGAATGCCATGCGCGATGGCACGATTGCCTGCCTCTTCCGGCAAACGACTGACCGCATAAAGCAAGATGTTCGTGTCAATGAATTGCACTGATGTCAGCCGTCCCGTCTGCGGGCGGCGCGGTCGTAAAGATCGTCACGGCTGAGGCGGTCGCTGGCGCTGATGCCACCGATCTCCGCGCGCAGTTTCTGCTCCAGCTTCAGGAGCCGCTCGAACTCCGTCTCCTTCTGCGCGAACTGTTCAAGAAACTGCTTCACCTGCGCCGAAACGGACGTGTCAAGTTCCGCTGCACGGATGCGGGCGCGACGGTAGGTATCATCATCCACAGTAACTGTGATGTTTTTCATGGTCTCACAGTATCACAGCCGGGAATATCGGACAAGCCGCCCCTACCGCGGCACCACCCGCGGCTGGCCTGCATCATCCACCGCCACGAAAATGAACGTTGCCTCCGTCACCTTCTCCATGTCGCGTGTCTGGAAGCGTTGCGCCCAGGCCTCGATATGGAGCGTCAGCGAGGTGTTCCCCACCTTGGCGAGGTCTGTATAGACGCACAGCACATCACCCACTTTCATGGGGCGGATGAAATGCATGGCATCCACCTTCACCGTTACCACGCGCCCCTGCGCCAGCTCCACCGCCGCGATGCCACCGGCCTGGTCCATGCGCGCCATCACCCAACCCCCGAAGATATCGCCATTGGCGTTGGTGTCGGCGGGCATGGCCGAGATACGCAGTGTCAGCGTACCGCGCGGGCTGGCAGCGGGATCAGGGGAGTTTGGCAAGGCGGTAGCTTTCTGCAATGACTGACGTATTGAGCGCGGCGGCAGGCGCGCGGTCAAGTCCGGCCTAACCCGCCTTCCCCTCGATCATCTGTTCCAACGTCTCCAGCCTGTCCGCCTCTGCCGTCGGCTTGTCCCAGCGGATGCGGGCAATCCTGGGAAACCGCATGGCCACGCCGGATTTGTGGCGGGGCGAACGGTTCAGCCCCTCGAATGCCACCTCCAGCACCAGCCCCGTTTCGGCATTGGCCGTCACCACGCGCACCGGTCCGTGGCGGTCGATCGTGTGCTTGCGCACGAAGCGGTCGAGCTGCACCAGTTCCTCGTCGGTGAAACCGAAGTAGGCCTTGCCGACGGGCACCAGCGCATCGCCCTTCCAGACGCCGAAGGTAAAGTCCGAATAGAACGACGAGCGCTTGCCGTGGCCGCGCTGGGCATACATCAGCACGGCATCCACCACCATGGGATCGCGCTTCCACTTGAACCACAGGCCCTTGGGCCTGCCCGGCAGATAGGCGCTGTCGCGCCGCTTGATCATGCAGCCTTCAACCGCTTCGGCATCGCCCTCCGCCCCGGCAGAGGCGGGATCGGCCCGCGCCGCCGCCAGCTGTTCCCACGATGTGAAGGGGATCAGCGCGGAGAGTTCCAGCTTCGGGCTGACCGCACCCGCAAGCCGCTGTTCCAGTCGCTGGCGACGCGCGGTGAACGGAAGGGTGCGAATATCCTCCGTACCGTCCACCAGCAGGTCATAGGCCCGGATATGCGCCGGAAATTCCGCGATGAGTTTCGCCGACACAACCTTCCGGTTCAGCCGCTGCTGCAGCACGTTGAAGCTCTGCACGCGGCCCTCGCGCAGCACGAGCAATTCGCCGTCGATGGCCCCGTCGAAGGTCAAGGCATCAAGCAGATCGGGGAAGGCATTCGAGATATCCTCGCCGGTGCGGGAGTAAAGCCGCGTCGTGCGCCTGCCCTGCGCATCCGTGCCGGACGACGCCTGGATGCGGATGCCATCCCATTTCCATTCCGCCATGAAATCGGCCGGATCGAATTTCCCGAAATCCGCGCCGTCGATGGCATGCGCCAGCATCACGGGACGGAACGGTGCGGGATCATCGCTTGCAGGCCTTGGCCCCTTGCCTTCCACCCACGCAAACAGATCGCGGTAGGGCGGTGACAATCCGTGCCAGACCTGTTCGATGGCGTCTGGCTCCAGCCCGCCAAGCTCTGCCACGGCCGTCTTGGCGAGACGCGCCGAGACACCGATGCGCAACCCGCCCGTGATCAGCTTCAGCAGCGCCCAGCGTCCGGTTTCATCCAGCGCGTCCAGCCAGCCCGCGAGATGTCCCGGCAAAGCGGATTTATGCGCCGTGGCGAGGGTCTCGATGACAGTTGAGAGAGTGGGGGTGGGAGGGGCGCGCGCGGCGTTCACCGGAGAGGGCGGCGCGACTCCCTCCCGGCCAGCCTGCGGCTGTCCACCCTCCCCGAAAGGGGGAGGGATGGGTCCCGGCCACAGCAGCGCCACGGTCTCCGAGAGATCACCGACATAGTCATAGGACAGCGCGAACAGAACTGGATCGGTTCTTTCAGTGATGAGCTGGCGGATGAGCCCGGCCTTGGCCTGCGCAAACACCAGTCCGCCGGTCATTGCGACGAGCGCGAAGCCGCGTTCGGGATCGGGTGTGGCGCGAAAGAAATCCGCGATCAGGGTGATCTTGGCGTTGCGGCGCGGCTCATAGGCGAGGCGGTCGAGGAGGGCGGCGAAACGGTTCATGCAACGGACACTTCCGCCACCGGTTCCGACTCGCCGTCATCGCCATATCCCACGAGATTCAGCGGCTTCGCCTTGATGCCCTGTGTCCCCGCCCAATGCACCAGCGCGTCTTCCTGCCCATGCGTCACCCACAGTTCGGAACAGCCGGTGTCTTGGATGGTGCGGCAGAGGTCCGGCCAGTCCGCGTGGTCCGAGACGATCATCGGGAGTTCCACACCGCGCTGCCTTGCCCGCGCCCGCGTCTGCATCCAGCCCGAGGCGAAGGCCGTGACGGGATCGGGAAATTTCCGCGACCAGAGATCCTGCAATGATCCGGGCGGACACAGGATGATCTCGCCCGCAAGCCTGGCCCGGTCTCCGGCCCGCACCGCGATGATGTCGCCCATATCGATGCCTTCGCTCTGATAGAAAGCCATCAGCTTCTCCATCGCGCCATGCACATGGATCGGCCGTTCGTATCCCGACTCGCGGACCAGCCGGACGATGCGTTGGGCCTTGCCCAGGGAGTAGGCCCCCACGAGATGGGCGCGGTCCGGAAAGAGCCGCAGCGAGGCCAGAAGTCTCGTCACCTCGCCTGCCGCTTCCGGGTGCCGGAAGATCGGCAGCCCGAACGTTGCTTCCGAGACGAAAACATCGCAGGCAATGACCTCGAACGGCAGGCAGGTGGGGTCCGCCGCGCGCTTGTAGTCGCCGGAGACGACGATGCGGATGCCGCCATGTTCAACCGCGATCTGCGCCGATCCCAGCACGTGACCCGCTGGATGAAAGCTGGCCACTACTCCGCCAATGGAAAGCCGCTCGCCCAGCACGGCCACCTGCGTGCCGGCCGCGAAATCCGCGCCGTAGCGCACCGCCATGATGCCCAGCGTTTCCCGTGTGGCCAGCACGGATCCATGTCCGGCCCGCGCGTGATCCGCATGCCCGTGCGTGATCAGCGCCCGTTCCACCGGCCGCACCGGATCGATGAAGAAGCCACCCGGCGGGCACCAGAGGCCTTCAGGGCGGGGGTGGAGGAGTTCGGCGGGTTTCATGGTTGCGGATTTGGTCGTTGACGGACAAACTGCGATCCAGTGGCTTGAGCAGACCTTGCACTGCCACTATAGCGGAGGGAAGAGAAAGCCGGGCAACGCTTTCCGAAAGGGTATTTTCATGGCGACTTCCACTGTTTCCGGTCCATTGGTGAACCGCATCTGGGCGGTGGGCGAGCACACGCTGCTGCGGCAGGTCGTTCTTGCCTTCGCAGGGGTGGCGCTTCTCACCCTGTCGGCCAAGATTCAGGTTCCTTTCTATCCCGTTCCCATGACCATGCAGACATTGGCGCTGCCCCTGATTGGCGCGGCTTATGGCTGGCGTCTCGGCGTCGCGACCGTGCTGCTTTACCTCGTCCATGGTGCGATGGGTGCTCCGGTGTTTGCCGGAGCCATGGCGGGTCCGGCCTATATGATGGGGCCAACCGGCGGCTTTCTCGCCGGTTTTGTCGCCTTCACAGCCATCGTCGGCTACGGCGTCGAGAAGGGAGCGGCCCGGTCGCTGCTGCCGCTGACTGGTTTGATCCTGCTGGGCAAGGTGGTGCTGTTTGCCCTTGGCGGCCTCTGGCTCGCGCAGTTTGCGAACCTGGCCAATGGCGCGACCGGTGTCGGTTTTGCCCGCGCCTGGAGCGTGATCCAGGGCTTCCTGCTGGGTGATCTGCTGAAGACGGCCATTGCGGTCGGTCTGATCGCGGTTCTGGCAAAGAAGACCGAAGCCTGATCAGGCCTTCCGGGTTGGCGCATCCAGCGCCAGCCCCTTGTCCCAGTAGGGCGGGTTGCCGAAGCGCTCGCCCAGAAAATCCATGAACACCCGCACCTTGTGGGCGAGATGCCGCCGCGATGGATAGACCGCGTGCACGGCAACACGCGCCGAGGCATGCCATTGCGGCAGCACGATCACCAGCCTGCCGCTGTCGATCTCGGGACCGACGTCCCATGTCGAGCGGAGCGCAATCCCCATACCGGCCAGAACGGCCTCACGGATGACCTCGCTGGAGTTGGTGCGCACCGCGCTTTCCACGCGCACGACAGCAGGGCCGGAATCACCTTCCAGACGCCAGTGGTCGCCGTTGTGCAGGAGCAGCCGGTGGTCGGAAAGATCGGCCAGCTCTCGCGGTCTGCCGTGTTTTTCGAGATAGGCCGGCGTGGCACACAGCACCCGGTGGTTGGGTGCCAGACGCTTGGCCACGAGGCTTGAATCCGCCAGATCCGCGATCCGGATCGCCAGATCATAGCCTTCTGCCACGATGTCCACGAACTGGTCAGACAGCGACAGATCGATGGTGATCTCGGGATAGGCCTGCAGGAAATCCACGAGATGCGGCGCGATGTGCATGCGCCCGAAAGAGGTCGGTGCCGACACCCGAAGGATACCCCTCGCCGCCGCTGCCCGGCGCGACACCCAGGCTTCGGCCTCGTCCACCGAGGCCAGGATCGCCACCACCCGCTCATAAAATCCCTTGCCGGATTCGGTCAGGGCGAGCTGACGCGTGGTGCGCTGCAGAAGGCGGGTGCCCAACCGCTCCTCCAGGCTCTTGATGCGCTTGGACACGACCGGCGGCGACAGGCCCAGTTCCCGCCCTGCAGCAGACATCGAGCCCGCCGTGACAACGCGGGCGAAGATGTCGAGCTCGGCGAGGCGGTCCATGGGAAATGCTCCTCCTTCTCCGGCAGGAGGAGAACGGATTTTCTGCTTCAGGGAGAATAAATCAGAATTGGTTCTTTCCGTAAACGAAACAATGCTGCGTCGCGATTCCGCGTTCCGTTTCGTTCCGCGTCGGCTAGAATGGCGCAAGCAGGAGCCGCCCATGACCGCCATCGCCTTCCCGACGCCCAAGGCCGACATTCTCGCGCGCCGCACCTTCCTCATCGACGGTCTGGCCAGGCTCGTGCCACCGGCATCGCTGATCACCACGGAGGATGAGCGTCGCCCGTTCGAGACCGACGCATTCACGGCCTACAAGCGCCTCCCGATGATCGTCGTGCTGCCTGAAACGACAGAGCAGGTGAGTGCAGTGCTGAAATTCTGCGGCGACAACGGCGTCCCCGTGGTACCGCGCGGAGCGGGAACTTCGCTGTGCGGCGGGTCCACGCCGCAGGAGGATGCCGTTGTGATCGGCGTCTCCAAAATGAACCGGGTGCTTGATGTCAGCTATGCCAACCGCACCATGCGCGTGCAGGCGGGGATCACAAACCTCGGTATCTCGGCGCATGTTTCGGGCAATAGCTTCTTCTATGCGCCCGACCCCTCTTCGCAGCTCGCCTGCTCGATCGGCGGCAATATCGCGATGAATTCGGGCGGCGCGCATTGTCTGAAATACGGCGTCACCACCAACAACCTGCTCGGCGTGAAGCTCGTGCTGCTCGACGGCACCGTGGTGGACATCGGCGGCGAGGCCATGGATGCGCCGGGCTATGACTTGCTGGGCCTTGTCTGTGGTTCGGAGGGTCAGATTGGCATCGTGACCGAAGCCACCGTGCGCATCCTGCCGCTGGCGGAAGGTGCCAGGCCGGTGCTCTTCGGTTTCGACCGGCCGGAGGATGCGGGCGCTTGCGTGGCCGCCATCATCGGCGCGGGCATCGTGCCGGTGGCCATGGAGTACATGGACAAGGAAGCGATTGATATCTGCGAGGCCTATGCCAAGGCAGGCTATCCGCTCGATGTGGCAGCGCTGCTCATCATCGAGGTCGAAGGCTCCGATGCCGAAATGGACGCAACGCTCGCACGCATTGTCGCCATCGCCAGGAAGCACGGCGTCAAGGTCGTGAAGGAATCGAAATCCGCCATGGAGACCGCTGCGATCTGGAAAGGCCGCAAGTCGGCGTTTGGGGCCACAGGCCGCATCGCTGACTACATCTGCATGGATGGCACGATTCCCACAGGCCGGTTGCCGGAGGTGCTGACCCGTATCGACCAGATCGTGAAAGGCTATGGCCTGCGCGTCGCCAATGTCTTCCACGCGGGCGACGGCAACCTGCATCCGTTGGTGATGTATGACGTCAACGATCCTGAATCCGCCGAGAAGGCAGAAGCAGCCGGCATGGATATCCTCAAATTGTGCGTCGAGGTCGGCGGCTGCCTCACGGGCGAGCACGGCGTGGGCATCGAGAAACGCGACCTGATGGTGCATCAGTTCAACCGGGCCGACCTGCATCAGCAGATGCGCGCGCGGGCTGTGTTTGATCCGCAATGGGTGCTGAACCCCGCCAAGGTCTTTCCGCTGGAAGACCGCGTCTGAAGCGGTCAGGCGTAGTAGCGGGAGGGGTTCTCGTAGCCCAATCCCCGTTTCTGGACGAGGAAGACGTCGAAAGCCTCCTTTTCCATGGGGCGGGCGAAGTAATAGCCCTGCAGGCAGTGGCAGCCCGCTGCACGCAGGAAGATGTGATGCTCCAGCGTTTCAACGCCTTCCGCCTGAACGGTCATGCCAAGGGATCGGCCGAGCGCCACGACATTGTGGATGATGGCCGCCGAGCCGGAGCCGCCACCCCGGTCTGAACTCAGCGTCTGCACGAAGACCTGGTCGATCTTCAGCTTGTCGAACTGGAAGCGGCGCAGATAGCTCAGCGAGGCGAAACCGGTGCCGAAATCATCCAGCGCCACGCGCATGCCCGCGTCGTGGAACTGCTTGATCGTCGCCGCTGCCCTGTCAGCATCGCGGATCAGCACGCCTTCAGTCACCTCGATCTCGATGCGCTTGGGTTCAATGCCCGATTCCGTCACCATGTCGATGATCGACTGGGCCAATCCCGGAGCCCGGAACTGCGCGGGTGAAACGTTGACCGCAAGGCCGATGTCCGGCCAGTCCTGCGCATCCCTGAGCGCCCTGCGCACCGTCCATTCGCCGATGCTCGCAATCAGGCCGGTTTCCTCCGCCAGCGGAATGAAATCACCGGGCGAGACGACGCCAAGCGTTGGATTGATCCAGCGCACCAGCGCCTCGACACCGCGGATTGTTTCTCCATCCGCGGCGAAGACCGGCTGATAGACCATGCGCATTTCGCCGCGCTCGATGGCATGGCGCATCTCGTTTTCCATGATCTTCTTCTGGCGGACATTGTCCTCCATGCTGCTGTCGAAGCGGATGCAGGTGCCACGACCGGCGCTTTTGGCGCGGTACATCGAGATATCAGCGCGCTTGACGAGTTCGGAGAATTCCAGCCCGTCATCCGGCACGATGGCCACGCCGACGGAGCCACCGATGACAAGCTCGGCATTGGCGACCATGAACGGCTGGCCCATGCGCTTGCTGATCGTCTCGCCGATGCTCATGATCTCTTCCGTCGTCTGACAGCCGTCGACGAGCAACGCGAACTCATCGCCCCCAAGGCGGGCACCGACCGCGCGTCCTTCGGAAATCTCGCCCAGCCGTGCGGTCACGGCGCACAGCAGCTTGTCGCCCATCTCGTGGCCGAAGTTGTCGTTGACCTCCTTGAACCGATCGAGGTCGATATAGATGATGCCAAGCTTCTGCTCGGCTTCCCGTTTTGCCAGCGCCTCCTCGACCGTCAGCCGGTAGCCCGCGCGGTTGGCGAGGCCCGTCAGGGGATCGGTAATGCCGCGGCGTCTGGCGCGCGATTCGACCAGCGCCAGAGCCTGCAATCCCTTCTTCCAGCGACGGAAAGCAAGCGCGGTCTGGAACCCGGCGAGAGCCGTACCGGCAAGCGCCAGGGGGAGGGCCGTCTCCGCCGGGAGAAGCTGCAGGGAAGGAACCAGGCCTGAAGCGCAAAAAGCAGCGAAGAGTGCCGCAACAGACGACAGTGATGTCGCGATCTCCGCATAGGGCCGGATCAGGTGAGCGGGTTCGCCGCCAGACAAAGGTGCGCCGGCCTGCCGACGGTCATGACCGGGGTTCTCGCGTGCGGAAGGCGCAACAGCGACGACGACCGGGACGGGTGCCGGAACCGTTTCGACCGGAACGATGCTTTGCTTCAGTCGGTCAAGCGGCGTCATCGGTGCGGCCCGCGCACTCAGGAGAGACGGCCGACTGCCGCTCCCGCCTGTCCGTCAGGGTGGCCGGTCAATGCGCCGTTCCCCAGCGATTCGCCGCCGAACTGACGCACGATCTCACTCACGGAGGTCATTGGCAAGGGTGCCTGGAAGGCGATGTCGTAGCCCTGCGGTGAAACGGAGGAGATCTTGCCCCGCAATTCACGGTCTGCAAACCGCAGCAGCACTTCGGCGCGGCCGCGGTCGAGGATATAGGCCGAGGCCGGGCGGAATGTCGCGCCGTTCTGGCCGATCGCCATGATCATGCCGTCGAGCGGAATGGACTTGTCGACGAGCACCATCACGCTGACCACGCAGCAGCGGCTCTGCCGTTCGCCGATGATGGCCTTCACGCCGCCGCGCGTGAAAAGCCGCGAGAAGAGACTTGCGGGTTTCTGCGTGACAACGGATCCGATCAGGCGCTTTTGCGCCTCGGTCGCGGTTTGGTCTGGAGAAAGCGCCATGGTTCAGGATCTCCGGTCAGACAACATTGCCGCTGCGCATGCCCGAGGCTGCGGCGGAGTAGAGGCGTCGGCGCAGCGCGTCGTGGTCCACATCGGGCTTCGCCTGCTGTTTGGCTTCATGTTCTGGCAAGATGGTCTGGGCCTGCGGGGCAATCGCCGCCGGTGCCGAAGGTCCGTCGCCGGCACCCATCGCATTGGCGACCAGACTGCGGTTCACGATCTGAGCGTAGGCCGCAAACACGGTTTCCATCGAACGCGACAGTTCCGAGAATCCCGCCGTGATCTTGTCCTCGAAATCCGCCGAAACACCGCCGCCGCCACCGTTGGTCTGGAACTGGATGAGAACCTGTTTCAGATCGGCCTGCTCGGCCGCCATGCGCTGCATGCCGGTTTCCAGCGCGGAGGCCGTGCGCTCCAGCGCAACCGTCATGTTGCCGACGCCGCCCTTGACCTTCGATTCGATCGACACGGCGACTTCCGCGATCTTGTCGCCTGCCGCCTTGACGTCGAGCAGCTTGGCAAGCCGGGCGTTGGTCTCGTAGTTTTCGGCTGTCAGGCGGCGCAACCCGTCGAGATACGCCTGTCCCGTCACTTCCATGACATGCGCCATGCCGTTGAAGCCGCTGGTCAGGCGCTGTTCCGTCGTCCGGGTCAGCGTGATCAGTTCTTGCAGGTTCTCGTTGGTGGCCTGACCGATGACGCTGGCCTCGCGGGTCGATTCGCGCACATCATTGGTATCCACACCGAGCCGGTCGATGGACGCCAGCATGGACTTCATCACCGCAATCTGCTCGTTCTGAACCTCGATCATGCGCGGAAAAGTCGTGTTCATCGACTCCATCGTTGTCTGCATGCGGCTGAAGCCCTGCGCCATCGTGGCGACAAGCCCCATGTCGGACATCACCGGAGCACCGCCGCCTCCGCCTCCGCCGCCAGCACCCTTCTCGCCAGGGCCACCCATGATGCCGTCGGCAATGAGCCGGGCAAGTTCACCGACATCGCCTGACTTGCCTGTTTCAAGATGCGTCGTGCTGGCCAGCCAGCCCTCGAAATTTTCCTTCAGTGCCGATTGGCAGCGCGAGCCAAAGCGCGCCATCATGCCCAGCATCAGCGACCCGAACAGGCCGAACAGCGAGGACGAGAAGCCCATCGCCATGCCCGAGAGCGGCTTCTGCAGGTCGGAAAGCAGGCGCTGCATGGCTTCGGTCGGATTGCCCGAGGCCGAGCCGGTCAGGTTGGAGATGACGGTGCCGATCGAGCCCACCATTTCCATCAGACCGATGAAGGTGCCGATCAGGCCGAGGAAGATCAGCAGTCCCGTCAGGTAATTGACGAGCGAGCGTTCCTCCGCGAGGCGGCTGTCGATGCCCAGCGTGATGTTCTGCAGCGTCGCGACCGAGATCTGAAGATGCTTGCTCTTCAGAACCTCGTCATAGGCCAGAACGAACATGTGGCCGATGGACCTTGGGCGCGAAAAGACGATGCCCGGCTCCATGGCGCGGTAGTGACGCCAGTAGGGATCGTCGAGCGCCTCGACGCGCTCGGTGCGCATGTCGTTGTAGGCTTCCTCGAGCGCTGCGAAGGCCAGGGCATCGTTGCGTACCGCCAGGATGCGCTTGAACGACAGATAAATGCCGAAGATGAACAGGCCGATGATCAATCCGTTGAGGTAGATGTTGGATTCGATGCCGGCCCAGACGAAATGGTGTGCATAGGCCACCAGCGCGAGGATGGCGGTTACCGCCATCACCATGCGCTTCAGCTGGGCATTCACCGTTGCCTTTAAGGCGGCGATGGGCGCGGATACTTCCGGCTTTTTCATGCAATAGGCCCGTTCAGATCAATGTTTCGCCACTCTGGCGGAAAGCCAGAAAGAAATGATTAAAATGCGAGATATTTTCGTGCTTTCAGCCTGATTTGGCGAGATCGATCCGCACCATGTCACCGGTGTCCTGCCCGCCCGAGTTTTCGATCGTCGCCTTGATGCGCTCTGCCGGAACGCCCATGGCGATCAACTGGCTGCGCAGGTTCAGCAGGCGATAGAAGGCGATGCGGCGCGAATCGCTCACCGCGCCGGAGGTTTCGGCATAGGCCTTGATCTCGACCTGCTCCTGCAATCGGCCGCTGCCCGCCATGGCCGCCCTGATCTTGTCGCTGGTCTCGCTGTCAAGGCCTGTCGAGCGCTTCTGGAACGAAACGGTGATGAAGGCGGGGCTCTGGTCGACCTGGGCAGGAGCGGATTTCTCACGCGTCGCGGGATCGCCCGATGCCAGCCGATGTTCTGCCTCGGCAACCTTTGCATCGCCGCCACGGCTGTCCGGGCGGCCCGTCTCGGCATTGGCCAGCATGGTCTCGCGCTGCTGCAGCTCGAGCTTGGCAACCACTCGAGACGCGAGGTCATCGGTGTTTTCGTTGCCTGAGACATCGTTGATGTTCACGGCCTTGGCGATTTTCTCGACCATGTTGCGTGAAACGTTCTGCGAAAGGCCAAAGATTGCGACCGCAAGGATCGTCATGACGAAGATGAGCATCATCGTCATGGTGGTCAGGGCGTCGACATAGCCCGGCCAATGGTTCTCTTCTTCGGATGATGAGCCTGTCATGCAACCCTCACGCAACGGAAGGGGCCAGAATAACAGGAGAGTTTTGTTGCCGGGTTAACGCGCATGCCGAAAGCCGCAAGCCGACAACGACTGGCCTGCTGCCCGCTGAATGGCTTGCCCCTTGCAAGGGCCATCACCTATAGCTTGCAAAAAGCCATTGGCTGGGAATCACGATGAGAGAAATGATGCGGGGTGTGCTTACCGGACCGCGCGTCCTGCTGAAGCGGCTCCGCGAGGTCATGGCGGAGCCCGTCAGCGCGCAGGAGCGGCTGGACAGGATCGTGGTGCTGA
>JANMFA010000454.1:0-18196 GCA_031377545.1 Hyphomicrobiales bacterium
CCCAGTAGAACTCCCCAAGCTTCTCGCCGATGCCGATGATCAGACCGCCGATGATGGCGCCGGGAACGGACGTGAAGCCTCCCAGGATCAGCACGGGCAGCGCCTTCAGCGCCACGGTCTCCAGCGCGAAGGACACGTCGGAGCGCGCGCCCCACATGATGCCGGTGACCAGCGCCACGACGCCCGCCGCAAACCAGACGATGATCCAGATCTGGTTCAGCGAAATGCCGACCGACAGCGCCGCCTTGTGGCTGTCTGCCACCGCCCGCAAAGCGCGGCCGATACGGGTTTTCTGGAAGAACACAGCGAGCGCGGTGATCATGATCACGGCGATGACGGCGGCGGCGATGTCGATCTTCTGCAGCGTCACTCGCCCGCCAAGAATGGCGAGGTCGATCGCACCCTTGGGCAGCCACAGCTGCTCGGTGATCATCTGCTTGGGGCTGCCGCCGAAAATCGTCTCACCAAAGCCGATGAGGAAGTAGGTCAGGCCGAACGTCGCCATGAACAGAATGATGTCGGGCTGGTTGACGAGCGGGCGCAGCACCACGCGCTCGATGGCGATCGCCAGCAGGCCCATGACGCCCAGTGTCAGCAGAAGTGACACGAAAGCGGCTGGCGAGCCGGAAAATCCCCAGCGGCCAAAGACCTGATAGAAGCCAACAAGCGTCAGGCCCGCGAAAACCACCATGATGCCTTGGGCGAAATTGAAGACGCCGGAGGCCTTGAAGATCAGCACGAAGCCAAGCGCGATGAGCGCGTAGAGAATGCCCGCCACAGTGCCTTCCCACAGCGTCTGCACCAGCAGATCGGGCAGGTCCCACATTTCGATGAAGGGCGCGGCCAGAATCTTGTGCGCCCAGCTGCCCTTGGGCGCGATTCCGGACGACACCAGCGCAAAGATCAGCGCGGCGACAGCCGCCATGATGCCGAGGGTTTTCACCACCGGCATGACCCAGACGGGGAGGGGGGCGGTGGTGGAGGTGGCTTCAGCGGTTGACATGGCTCATCTCCCTCAATGCGCCACGCCGAGATAGGCGTCGATGACGTTCTGGTCTTTCTTCACGACATCGGGCGTACCATCGGCGATCTTGCGACCGTATTCCAGCACGACGACGCGATCCGAAAGGTCCATCACCACACCCATGTCATGCTCGATCAGCGCGATGGTGGTGCCGTAGGTCTTGTTCACGTCGAGGATGAAGCGGCACATGTCCTCTTTTTCCTCGAGGTTCATGCCAGCCATCGGCTCGTCGAGCAGCAGCAGGTCCGGCTCCATCGCAAGTGCGCGGCCAAGTTCCACACGCTTCTGCAGACCATAGGGCAATTTGCCCACCGGCGTCTTGCGGATATGCTCAATCTCCAGGAAATCGATGATCTCCTCGACCTTGCGACGGTGCTCGATCTCCTCGTTCATGGCCGGGCCCCGGCGGAAGAGGTGCCAGAAGAAACTGGAGTTCATCTTCAAGGTGCGGCCCACCATGATGTTGTCGAGCGTGGTCATCCCCTTGAACAAGGCCACGTTCTGGAAGGTGCGCGCGATCCCGCCGACGGCAGCCTCATGCGGCTTCACCCTCGGGCGCTTTGTGCCCTTGAAGGTGATTGATCCTTCCTGCGGATGATAGAAACCGTTGATGCAGTTCAGCATCGAGGTCTTGCCAGCGCCGTTGGGGCCGATGATGGCGCGGATCTCGCCCTGTACCACGTCGAACGAGACGTCCGATATGGCACGCACGCCGCCGAAGCGCAGGGAGACATTCTCGACGGAAAGCAGTGACTCGCTCATGCGGCTTTCCCCATGGCGCCGGTGGCATTGGCGACGACAACCGCCGGATAGGTTTTGGCATCGCGGATCTTGACCGTGGCCGATATGGTGCCCTTGCGGCCGTCCTCGAATGTCACTTCCGTCGCGATGTGCTGCTCGGACTTGCCGCTGTAGAGCGCATCGACCAGCGGCTGATAGCGCTCGGCAATGAAGCTGCGCCGCACCTTCTGGGTGCGCGTCAATTCTCCGTCATCGGCATCCAGTTCCTTGTGCAGGATGAGAAACCGCCCGATCTGCCCGCCTGCCATCATCGGCTCGGCGGCCAGAGTCCGGTTGGTTTCCTCCACATGCGCCGCGATGATGTCATAGACCTGCGAATGTCCTGCCAGTTCCTGATATCCGCCGTAGGAAATGTTATGCCGTTCGGCCAAGTTGCCAACCGCGATCAGGTCGATGTTGATGAACACGGAAGCGAATTCCTGATCCTGGCCGAAGGCCACGACTTCCTTGATGTTGGGGTAGAATTTCAGCTTGTTCTCGATGTACTTCGGCGCGAACAGCGCTCCGTCCTTGAGCTTGCCGACATCCTTGGCGCGGTCGATGATCCGCAGATGGCCGGAGCTGTCGAAGAAGCCCGCATCGCCTGTTTTCACATAGCCATCCTGGGTCATGGTCTCGGCGGTTTTTTCCGGCTCCTTGTAATAGCCGATGAACTGGCCGGGGCTCTTGTAGAGCACCTCGCCCGTCGCTTCGTCGATCCTGATCTCGACATTGGGCGTGGCGGGACCGACCGTATCGGCGCGGATCTGCCCGTCGGGCTGTGCTGTCACATAGAGAAAGGCTTCGGTCTGCCCATAAAGCTGTTTCAGGTTCAGTCCGAGCGAGCGGTAGAACGAGAACAACTCCGGTCCGATGGCTTCCCCTGCGGTATAGGCCACACGGATGTTGGAGAAGCCGAGCGCGTTCTTCAACGGGGCATAGACCAGCAGATTGCCCAAACCGTATGAAAGCCTGGCACCCAGCGGCACGCTCTGGCCGTTGAGGATCTTCTCGCCCCATTTCTTGGCGACGCCGATGAAATGGTGGAACATCCGGCGCTTCAGCGCGCCTGCGTCTTCCATGCGGATCATCACCCGTGTCAGCAGGTTCTCGAATACGCGGGGCGGGGCGAAATAGAAGGTCGGTCCGATTTCCTTCATGTCGGCCTGCGCCGTTTCGGCACTCTCCGGACAGGCCACGCAGAAGCCTGCGACAAGAGCCTGCGCGTAGTTCAGATAATGATCACCCACCCAGGCCAGCGGCAGATAGGCCAGCACGGAATCGGTGTCGTTCAGTTTGTCGAAGGTCACGGTATCGATGGCTGCGTTGATGCAGCCCGAAGCCGAAAGCATCACCCCCTTGGACCGTCCGGTGGTGCCAGACGTGTAGAGAATGATGGAGATATCGCTGCCCTTGCCCGCCGCGATCTGCGCATCCAGCGCCCTGGATGCTGCTTCATCGTCCAGCATAACCTTGCCCGCCGCGATGATCGCATCGATATGGTGCAACTTGGTGTGGTCGTAGTCCTTCAGGCCGCGGTCAAAATCATAGATGATGGTCTGCAGTTTGGGCACGCTTTCCGCGACCGATATGAGCTTGTCCACCTGCTCCTGATCCTGAACGGCAGCGAAGGTAACCTCGGCATTGTCCAGCACATAGGCCAGCTCATCCGCGATGGCGTCGGCATAAACGGGAACGGGAATGGCTCCCAGGATCTGGGCTGCCATCATGGACCAGTAGAGTTTGGGCCGGTTGCCGCCGACGATGGCGATCTTGTCGCCGCGCTTCAGGCCGAGTGCCTGCAGGCCCGAAGCCAGCCCACGGGCTTCGGCATTGACCTCGGACCATGTCCAGGTGGCCCAGATTCCATTGTCCTTGAACCGCATCGCCGGGCGAGAGCCCCGAATCCGCGCATTCTCGGCCAAAAGCTTGCCGAACGTGTCTCCGCCCACATCTGCGCGTGCCACCAAAACCATTGATGCCCCTGGCGGGGTCACCCTCCCTGATCGAAACGCATGCTCGCGGCGGTTGGTCCCGCCGTCTTGCCATTGTTGCATATGCAACGATCCCGGTAGAGATCAAGTGCTTCCTTCGTAGGCCCGTGAACTGAGTGAGCGGGCAGACCGGCGGCATTAAGGTTAAACAAGCGTAAAGCGGGCGGTGCCCGGCCATCTCTGTTAATCTCCCGTTCGTTGGTGTTTAACAGGTGTTAACAAAGGTTGCGTCCCATGAACGAGCAGGCCATCCAGAGCAATGACGGCAAGCCATTCGCGATTTCATTCGCGGAAAAGATGGTGGCGTCGGAGGGCTTCAAGGCCCTTTTCTCCGAGGGAATGGCGCTGGTGGAGGCGACTGCCTCCTATCTGGATGGTGATGGCCGCAAGGAATCGCGGGAATTGCAGCGTGGTTCAGCCCTGGCCTATGCCAGCGAAAGCATGCGCCTGACGACGCGCCTGATGCAGATCACCTCATGGCTGCTGTTGCAGCGCGCGGTCAATGAAGGCGAATTGACCCGCACGGAAGCCGAAACCGAACACCGGAAAGTCAAGCTTCAGCCGACTGAAACCGCGAGTGCGCCCGAGATGCTGGCCTTGCTGCCGGCGAAGCTCAACGAACTGATCCAGCATTCGATCCGCCTGCAGGCCCGCATCGTGAAACTCGACGAATTGTTGCGCGCTGAAGACAAGCCCGCCGAAGAGACACCCGAGAACAATCCCGTGGCGCAGCAGCTCACCATGCTGCAGATGGCCCTGGCTAAGGGCATGCGCCTTTAAGGCACGCCCATCTTTGAAACGTCTGGATCAGACCAGCGGTCGCGAGACCTTTTTGATCCGGCTGAGGGGGATGGTGTATTCGCCGAACTGCACCATTTCCTCATTGCCCGACAGGTCCACAGATGTGACGGTCCCGCTTGTCTCCGTCCTCATTACGCTCTTCGTGCTGCCATTGCTGCCCTTGAGATCACCCATGACCTGGATCGTGTACTGAGCCTTGGGGTCGAAGACCGCGCCGGGGGTGGTCACCGTTCCGGTCCATTTGAAGGTCTGCTCGCCGTTGCCCGGTGGTGTCCAGGGTGCCCGGTAGATCTCGACGCCTTTCGCATCGGCGATGCTGACCTGATAATTCGAATGGTTCTCCTGCACCGTGACGGGCCATTTGGCCTCATGGGTCGCGTTTGGCAGCTTCGTGACGCCCGTGGTCGAAGCATCAACGGAGACCCGCGTGCCGATCAGCGATGCCGCAGAGGCTGGATTGAGCTTGCCGCCAGCAGAGCCGCCGCCGAAATTCTGCGCCATTTTGGTCAGAAGATCGTTGGTCTTGAGTTGTTGCTCCACGCCTGAGAACTGCACGAGTTGCTGGGTAAACTGGTTGGCATCCAGAGGGTCGAGCGGGCTCTGGTTTTTCAACTGCGTCGTCAGCAGTGACAAAAACTGATCGAAGTTCTGCGCAATCGTCTTGCGGTCCTGCTCCGACTTGGTCAGCGCTGCGGTAGAGGCTGTTTTCAGGGCCGCGTTGCTGTTGGCGATGTTGGATACAGCGGTGCTCATGGAGATCTCCTCAGATCCGGATATCGAGGCCGCGCGATGCGGAGGCACGATAGAGGGCAGGGCGCAGCGTGATCTCGTCGATCGCGCTGCTGTCCTTTTCGGTTGACGCCGGCGCTGGACGGCTGGAGGCCTGATCCTGCGGTGTGTTGTTGCGGTTCTGTTGCCCCGGATCACGCAGCGAAAACTGC
The DNA here is from genome assembly GCA_031377545.1 of Hyphomicrobiales bacterium. Classification (GTDB taxonomy): domain Bacteria; phylum Pseudomonadota; class Alphaproteobacteria; order Rhizobiales; family Beijerinckiaceae; genus JADCCX01. The sequence goes on from JANMFA010000454.1 coordinate 5,541, forward strand.
AAGCCATCGGGATTGGTCTTCAGCCCGGCCTGATCGAAGGCGCGTTCGAGGGTCTTGGCGTCGCGCTGGAGCAGCTGAAGCGTTTCAACCCGCTCCACCACCAGTTTGGCCTGAATGTCCCCGGCTTCCGAAATCTCGAGCTTGATGTCGACGCGCCCCAGGTCTTCGGGATCCAGACGGATCGAGAATTCCCGCGAGCCGCGCATGGCGCGCATGCCGATTTCCACGGCGATGGCCTGCAGCGGCACCGGCGCATCGGCGCGGGCCATCGCATGGGCCGGATCCGTCGGCTTGGCGAGCGCGGCGGCATCGGTCAGTCCCGCTTTGGGCGCGGCGGGGGCGGCATTCTGGCTCTGTGAGGGCGTGCCGGGTTCCGCGAGCTTTTCGAGTGCGCTGGCGAGTTCTTTGGCCGGTTGTGCATTGGACGGTCGGGCATCCTTGGGGTCTGCCGCGCCCTTCGATGCACTGTCTGGGAGCGCGGGCGATTCCGTACCGGCCTTCTTGTCGGTCGCATCGGCGGTGGAGGCAGCAGGTGCGGACAGCGCGGCCTGCGACGCCGTGCCGAAAGGAGAAACCTGAAGCGGCGCTCCTTCTTCCGCGACGGGCTGATCGGATGTCGGCACAGGGATAGACGGGATGGCCTGGGCCGCAATTGCCGCTGCCGGAGGGGCGGCCGTTCCGGGCGCTGGCATCTCGGTGGCCGCGAGAGCCTCGCCGACCTGATCCTGAGTCGCAGCCGGCGCAGCCGCAGCTACAGCTTCAAGACTCACTGCGTCAGCCGTTCCGGTCCCCGCTTCGGCGAGAATTGCGGCAGGGACAACCTGTGTCGTCGCATTGATCTGCGGCGCTTCAATCGCGGGCTGCGGAATGGCCGTTTGGCTGGCATCGATCACAACCGCGGGGGTCTCGTCCGTCTTGTCAGGGCCCTTTTCAGGGCTGGATGGCTCGGTATTTGGTGGTGTATCGGACTTGTTGGCTATGGCTGGCTTCTCAAGACCGCGCCTTTCCAGGCCAGGCGGGTGTTCCCCGCGATCGGATGCGGACCGGTCTGCGTGTTCTGGTCGTGCCTTGCGGTCTGGCCGTTCTGTTTCGGTCCTGTCGGTCTTGCCGTGTGATGTCTCCGCATTGCGGCGCGTCTCGCGACCCTGCGGATCCTCAGCAGGAGCGGACCTGTCGCGAGGTCTGGCCTCGTGCCTGGTGCCAGGGCGCGAGTCCTCAAGCATGCGCCCGAAACCCTCATTGTCGGTTCTGGGCTCGGGCTTGCGTGAGGGAGCCGACGCACGGGCCGGGCCGAGCGGAACCAGATCCTTGATGAGAGCAGAGGTTGACATTGAACGCAGATACTCCTGACTTCACCGGATGGCTTGCAGGAAGGAGGCCAAAACAAAGACAAATAAAATCAATAGATTAGGAGGATCTCTGTCCTGGTGCTTCCGGCAAGGCCTGCCGCAAGCGGCAAATTCTGCCCAGACAAGTCGGCCTCTTCCGCCAACACGCGAAAACAGCTATTGAGCGACCGCCATGATGAATGCCCTCGATATCGCTAAGACCCCTGAACAGACCCGCGTGGTTGTCGCCATGTCCGGGGGCGTCGATTCGTCGGTCGTCGCCGCGCTGCTGAAGGAGCAGGGCTACGATGTCGTCGGCGTGACGTTGCAGCTCTATGATCATGGTGCCGCGGTCCATCGCAAGGGCGCGTGCTGTGCCGGTCAGGACATCTATGACGCCAAGACCGTCGCGGATCGCATCGGCATTCCGCATTACGTTCTCGATTACGAAACGCGCTTCCGCCAGGAGGTGATCGACCGCTTTGTCGACAGCTATGTCGCGGGCGAAACACCGATCCCGTGCGTCGAATGCAACCGGCGCGTCAAGTTCCGCGACCTGCTGACCACGGCGCAGGAACTGGGGGCAGATGTGCTCGCGACGGGCCACTATGTGCAGAGCCGGGCGGGAGTGGATGGCAATCGCGTGCTCTTCCGGGCTGCGGATCCTGATCGTGATCAGAGTTATTTCCTTTATGCGACGACGCAGGAGCAACTGAACCTGCTGCGCTTCCCGCTTGGGCATCTCAAGAGCAAGGCGGAAACCCGTGCCCTTGCCCATCGCTACGGCCTCGAGATCGCCGACAAGGCGGATAGCCAGGACATCTGTTTCGTGCCTGCAGGCCGCTATCATGAACTGGTGGAAAAGCTGCGCCCTGGTGCTGCGGAACCCGGTGAGATCGTCGATCTCAATGGTCGTGTGCTTGGGCACCATGAGGGGGTGATCGGTTACACCATCGGCCAGCGCAAGGGGCTTGGCATCTCAGCCGGCGAGCCGCTGTACGTCATCCGCATTGACGCTGATGAGAAGCGGATCGTTGTGGGACCGCGCGAGGCGCTGAGTGTCCGCCGCGTGGTATTGCGCGACGTCAACTGGATCGGCGGAACGCCGCTGGAGCAGCTTGCTGCGGACGGTGTCGAGGTGGCTGTGCGGGTGCGTTCAACGCGCGCGCCGCGCGCCGGGTTGCTGCGCCGGGAAGGCGATCGGATCCTTGTCGAATTGCTGACAGCCGAGGAAGGTGTCGCGCCCGGGCAGGCCTGCGTGCTTTACGAGAGCGACGGTCCTGATGCCCGCGTGCTGGGCGGCGGCACGATCGAGCGCAGTCGGGAACCTTCTGTCATCCCGCGCCTGTCGACATCAGACATTCGCGCCGCGTAACCTCGATCATCCGTCGACAGCCTCCTTTCGAGGCCCGCGAAGCACGTGACTCAAGAACAGGATTTTCCCCGCCCATGGCCATCCAGTACGATCTCAAGGAACAGGAGCGGGTCTATGAGACCTGGGCGAAGTTCTACGACTATCTCTATTCCTGGCTTCTCGCCGGATCGCATCGCAGGGTGGCGGAGGCGGCCTCGGCCGCGGGCACGAGCATTCTGGAAATCGGTGCGGGGACCGGCCTTGTCCTGCGTTACTATGGTTCGGCGACCGAGGTGATTGCCTCCGATCTCTCCGTACCGATGCTGCGCAAGGCGCAGGAGAAGGTGCGCAAGCTCGGGCTCGCCCATGTGAAGGGCGTCACCGCGATGGATGCCTGCAATCTTGGTTTCCCGGACGCGAGTTTCGACGTGGTGTCCGTGCCCTTTGTCATTACGCTGGTGCCTGATCCCGAGCGGGCGCTCGATGAGATCGCGCGGGTGCTGAAACCGGGCGGTGAAATCGCCATCATCAGCCGTTTTGGGGCAGAGGACGGCCTGCAGGCCTCGTTCGAGAGCGCCATTGCACCGCTGATGAAACGGGTCGGCTGGTCCTCGTCCTTCAAGGTGTCGCGTGTCGCGGATTGGGCGCGCAAGCGTGGCGATGTCGAGATGATCGGTGTGACGCCGGGGCTGTATTTCAAGATGGTCCGGTTGAAAAAAGCTGGCTGATCCTCACCTTAACGCATTGTTTGCAATGGTGTTTTTGTGAGGCCCGGTGTGCCGGGTGCGTCCAGACGCCATTTCGGTGCCGGTTTCAAGCGCTTGCAGGCCATGCCGAGATTGCGGCCAGCGGAAATTTTCATTGCTTTTGGCTGTATGACGATTTATACGAGCGTTATCGGGTTTCGGTCGACTGACTTCGCCTTCCGCGTTCGCTGATGCGCCGCCAGGGCCTAAAATCTCCTCTCAAAACATCGATACGTTCGAGTGGTTGCGTGCGAGCGCAGGCTTTTCTTTACCAACATCTGAAGGTTACTCACTATGCAAACTGGAACCGTGAAGTGGTTCAATAGCACCAAGGGCTTCGGCTTCATCCAGCCGGATGCCGGCGGACCCGATGTCTTCGTGCACATCAGCGCCGTTGAGCGTGCTGGCCTTCGTGGCCTCAACGATGGTCAGAAGATCTCCTACGAGATCGTTGCCGACCGTCGCTCCGGCAAGTCGTCTGCTGACAATCTGAAGGTCGGCGACTGATAAATCATCCGGCCACGCGGCTCCGCTTCTGGCGGATGCGCTGGCCTGACATGCGTTTGTTTCCGGCCGACCATGAATGTACCGGCGGCTGAGGATAGCGCTTTGCCTGATCCGGGCGGGACATATGTTTCGTCCGGGTTTTGGCATTTCCACTATATGGAGCATGTGCTCCCGCGTATCGTTGCAATCCCTTCACGGCTTTGCATTCGAACCGTTGCAATGGAAACAAGTGAAAGGCGTTCGGCATTGGCCAAGGAAGATATCCTGACTTTCGAGGGACGCGTGCAGGAAGTGCTGCCCGATGCGCGCTATCGCGTCGAACTCGACAACGGCCATCTGCTCGTCGCCTACACCGCTGGTAAAATGAGGAAAAACCGTATCAAAACGCTTGTTGGCGACCGTGTTACGGTTGAAGTCACTCCCTACGATCTCGACAAAGGTCGGCTTGTTTTCCGCCACAAGGGCGATTCAGGCCCGCCGCCTGGTGCGGCGAATCGACCTTTTGTCAGGCGTCGTTGAGATGCGTTGGACCAATCGCTCCAGCGGATCGCCCCGTCCCATCGGTATGATGATTTTCGTGTTTCGCTCCGGCAAGCAGGCGACGCTGAGCGCGTTTGCCGCGACGGATGATGGCGAGGCCTTGCCTCCCAAATTCGCACCCTGGACACTGATCGGCAGTATTCCGCCCGGTCGCAGCCTGCCGCACGGGCTTTCCCGCGCGTCAGCCGAGGCGGCCCTGAAGGCCGATGGTTTCGCGCTCTGGCGCATGAAGACAGACGATACGCCGTCGGCTTGACGGCACAACCCCATCCAGGAGAACAGAGCTCATGCAAGTGCTCGTGCGCGACAACAACATTGAACAGGCCATGCGTGTTCTGAAGAAGAAGATGCAACGTGAAGGCATTTTCCGGGAATTGCGCCAGCGCAAGGCCTATGAAAAGCCCTCCGAGAAGCGGGCGCGCGAGAAGGCGGAAGCCATCCGCCGCAACCGCAAGGCCGCGCGCAAGCAGATGATCCGCGAAGGCCTTATTGCTGCGCCCAAGCTGAAGCCGAAGTTCCCGCCACGCGGCGGACGCGGTGCCCCTGGTGCGCCCCGGCCTCCTCTGGCAGCGACGCCCGAGGCCTGAGGCACTTTCCGTCGGGGGCCTATCGCCCCCGAAGGCTGCCTGCGAAGCCCGTGACCCGTGAGACAACCTGACCATCGATACCGGCGAATCCGTGGTATCCGGCGGCTTGGCATGGATCACCCTCGTCACGTCCGCCATCAAGCCAGACCACCCGCGCGCGGCCTGCGGACCACGCGATGAACGGATCCACTAGGGCGGGGCTGGTGACACGGCAGCCATCCTTCCGGTGATGCACGATCAACGTTGGCGGCAGGGATGACGGCGAGCCGACATTCGACTGGAAATGATCCAGCATGCCTGACGTGATCACGATGCCGTCGGGTTGGGCTCCCAGTGCCGAGTGGATGCGTGTCGCAGCCCTGCTGGTCCCCACCACAACGACCGGTCGCGCGATACCCTTCATGTGCGTGACGGCGGATGCCGGGCTTCCCCAGGAATCGAGTGTCAGCGTCGCGAAGCCCGCTGCAGCATAGTTGGCGCGTGTGCGGATGAGCTGGTTGCCCTTGAGCCGGGTGATTTCTCCTGTGGGGGAAATGCCGAGGCTCCCGTCGCCACCCGCCATCAGAATGATGCTGCCGCGTGGCTTGCCCTTCGGCATGGTGAGGACACCGTAGCCCCCAAGCTCGGCCACCGGCCTGTCGGCGGATTGAGCCATGGCCGGAGCCGCTGTTGTGACGGAAACGGCCAATGCCCAGAACAATGCTGTCTTCTTCATGATGTCGCCCCCGTCGGTGACGGTATTGAAGAACCGTGCCGGTTCCGTGTCAATCGTATGCGAAAAGAGGCCCGCGCGGCTTCCCTCGCGGTTCGGAGATTTCTTGACAGAAAGCGGGCCATCGCTCATATCGCAGTCATTCGATCCGGGATGCGATTGTCGCTCCCTTCGACCCTTTGGCAGGGTAGCTCAGTTGGTGAGAGCGCCGGATTCATAACCCGGAGGTCGGCGGTTCAAATCCGCCTCCTGCTACCATCTTTCCCGTTTTTGATTTTTCGGTCGCGATCCCAACGCGAAAGTCCGCCGCTTGTCGCGACGGGCGTTCGCTCTTGTGCCGGCATCAGTTGCTGCGGTTCGTGATCGAGATGGCGTAGGCCGGGGTGCGGATCGCGAAGAGCGGATCATCCTTGGGACCGGCAATGCCGTCCGCCAGGTTGGTGGGCGCGAAGATCGTGCCGTCGCAGGTCTCGTTCTTTTCGAGAGCTGTGATGCGCAAGGTGCCGAGTTTGACGGTTGGCCGGGTTTCCTCGCCTTCCCACATCTGGGTGGCGTTGCTGGTGGGGTCGCCGGCACGTCCCATGATCGCCACCATATCGAAGCCGACGGGACGGCCTGCTGCGAGACGGTCGGTCAGGTCCTGCACGAGGTAGTCGGCCGGCCTGGCCTTGGCCTCGTCTTCGGTGAGGTTCACGTCACCGCCCAGCGGGACCATCTTGAACTTGATGACCTGATTGGCACCGGCCGCATTCGTCAGTGTGTAGGCATGGACGCCAAAGTAATTGACGCCAGCCCAGGACCCGGGGATCGGCTTGCTGGCAAGATACTTGCCCTGCAGCGTCGTTTCCGGGTTTGCATCGGTGAAGGCCTTGATCTTGTCGGCATCTGGCTTGCCGTCCGCACCAGGGATGCGGGCCTGCAGGAAGGCCAGCATCTGCTGCGGCGATTTCACGAAATTGATCGGTGCGTTCACCATCACGAATTCGGTCTGGCCTGCGCCGCCTTCATCGATGCGGAAAGAGAAGCCGCGGTTTGGGCCGCGCGCGGCATCAGCAACTTTCTGGTTGCCGCCACCAACAGAAAAGCGTGCGACAACTTTGGATGCCTTGGCGAATGTGGCTGCCTTTGACAGACCCCTGGCCTCGGCTGAGGGCTCGAAAGTCCCGGTCAGGCACTGCCCCTTGGCACCACTTGGCCGGTGCTTCGCCTTGCCCGCGAATGCGTGCATGATGTCGACAATGGGTTGTGGATCAAAGTCCTGCGCCTTGGCGCCACCGGCAATGCCCAGCGCAGCTGTAGCTGCCACCATGGTCATCAAGAGTTTCTGCATGGTCTTTCCTCCGGTTGTGATCATTGGATTCGAACTCTGTCCTGAACCATGAACCTCGCATTAGGGTGCGGTGATCGGTCGCAGGCGTAAAGTGACGTTTGTGTGAGTGCGAAACAATCGGAAATAACGGTTTGGTGAAGCCGTCGTGGCGCGTGTCCTTGAGTGCCAGATCTCAAGCGGTTGTTCGGAGCAAGCCAGCTCGGAAGACCCAGTAGAGCGGCAGCATCGAGAATGTCAGCACAGCGGCGAAATACAAAGGAGCAACCGGATTCGCGAAGGCGTCCTGCAGGTGTCCGGCGATAGGCGGGATGAGGCCGTGACCGATGTAGAGCCATGTGTAGAAAATGCCCATGCCAAGTGCGCGACTTTCCGGTCGCAGCGCTTGCGCAGGAAGCGACATGATGACGCCAACCGGCAACCCCATGGCCGATCCGGCAAGCAGCAGCGCAGGTGCGGACAGCGTGTTGCCCAGGGCGATGGTGCCAAGACAGCCGGCCCAGACAACGGAGCCGAGCATGATCAGGATCGTGGGTGACAGACCACGTTGCGCCAGAAAACCGCCCAGGATCACGGAAGCGACCAACAGCCATGTCGCCGCCGCGCCGATCAGTCCGCTGGTCACGGGTGCAATGCCTCCTTGCGCCAGCATCGGTGGCGCAAAGCTGAACATCACGGAAAATCCGCCGTTAAAAATGCCCCACATGGTTCCGGCAATACAGACCAGCATCGCTTCCCGTGTCGAGATGCCTGCCATCGTCGCGGCCTGTGCCGCGCGATCATTGGAATGCGGTCGGTAGCCAAAGGCGATGAGAACAAGTGCTGCTGCCGCCAGACCGGATGTTGCGGCGAGGGCGGAATGCCATCCTGTGGAGCTTGCAAGCGGCCCCAGTATTGCGATCGCGAGCCCCACGCCGACCGGGAACGAGTTGACGAAAATCGCCATTGCCATCGACAGGTCCTTGCGCCCTGCGAACCAGTCGATCACCATTTTCGACATCAGGACATTCAGCAGCACGCCGCCAATGCCGGCAAGCGTGCGCGCGACCGCCAATGGGATGAAAGCGGTGGCAATGCTTGCCGCGATCCCGCCTGTGATCATCAGGAAAAGTCCAACCATCACAATGCGCCTGTCGCCATAGCGACGACCCAGCGCGCCACCTGGAAGCGCGAGCAAAACACCCGGCAGAAAGTAGAGCCCGATCAATGTGCCCAGATCGGCTTGCGAAAGACCGAGGTCCTTCGTCAGTCCAGCTGCGGCAGAGGCGAGTGACTGGAACTGAAATCCCATCGCAGCTCTTGCTGTCGTGAGAACGCCCAATGCCACCCAGGGCGATGACCAGTCGATGGCGCGATGGCTGGACCCGCCTTGCCTCATGCCGCGCCCCGCGGTGCTGCTGCTGTATGCGGGTTACCCACCTAGACCTCGCGAAGGGAGCCAGTGCGACATGCAGACCAGACGTCAGGATCGCATATCTCTCGGCAGCTGGAAAGCGGTTGGTGGATCTATCCCGACGCGGTTGCGCGTGGGGTGACCACCTCCCGCTCCACACCTTCCCATGCCGCATTCGAGCGCGGCTCGTAGGTTTCTGCGGCACCGAGCGCCACGCGGGCGTCGTCCACCACGCGCTTGTAGGTTTTCTGCGCCTGCCCGCCCGTCACGGCGCAGCGGGCTGTCAGTTTCGTCACGTGATCGGCCATGGCGAGAAGCCTTGCGGTCACGTCGAACGGCAAGCCGCGCCAGTCGAGATCAAGGCCGCCGCAGGTCACTGTATGGCCCGCCTGCAGCAAGGTATGGACGACGATATGGAAGTCACCGTCGAAATACGGCCTGTCCATGAACTGCACTTCATCGGCGAAGAGATGCACCGGCATGCCCTGGTCTGATGCCGCGCTGATGGCTGCGAACACATCATGCGCGCTGGCCACCGGCACTGCCACATGCGCCACGCCGTCATGGGTGACGATGGCATTGTCGGCGTAGCGGTTGTCCATGGCGGGCTTGATGATCACGACGGAATGAGCGCTGGCTGACACCGCAGCGTTGACCGCGCCAATCAGCGATGTGGTTTTGCCCGCAAACATGGGGCCTGAGAAAACGGAGAGGGTGGCGATCAAGGCTGTAGCTTCCAGAATGAGATGGCCTTTCGTGGAGACCATGATTCGGCGCCCAATGGGATGCGCAGCAACGGGGCAATGTGGAATCATCCACCGCCAAATTGCGGATGCAGGCCAATTCCATGCACGGGGTTGTGAGTTGATCTTCGTGCCACTCTCGCGAAGATTGTCCGATATGAGACTTTCCCTACTGGCGCTCCTTGCCGCGCTGCTCTGTGGCCATCCTGCTGTGGCCTGTGCACCGATGGAGGCCTGTTCCTTCGGTGACAATGGCGAATACCGTGTCTATCCGCCGCCAGGCTGGGACGGGACAAGGGCGATTGGTGCTTTTGTTTTCGTGCATGGGCATCGCTCCAGCGCCGCCGACATGGTGAACTATGCGGAACTGGCCGCTGCCGTTCACGGTCTGGGCTTCATGCTCGTTGCGCCGCAAGGGCTTGGCGACAGCTGGTCCACGCCGGGTTCGCCCGGTGACGGCAAGCGGGATGAACTGCGTTTCATGGCGGCAATGCTCGATGATCTTGAAAAGCGCTTCCGGATTGACCGAACCCGCCTCGTGGCCTCCGGCTTCAGCCAGGGTGCCTCGGTGGTGTGGGAGATCGCCTGCAGGGGAGACGGTCGTTTCGCGGCATTTGTGCCGGTTGCGGGTGTCTGGTGGCAGCCAATGCCGACGGCCTGCAGCGCGCCTCCGCGCCCGCTTTTGCACATCCACGGCATCAACGACCCCGTGATGCCGATGGGCGGGCGCAACCTGCGGGACCGCTGGAAACAGGGCGATGTTTCAATTGCGGTGGCCACGATGCGGGTGAACAACGGCTGCCAGATCGGCGGCAAACGCCGTTCAGAGCAGCGCGGCGAAATGACATGCGTCTTCGAGGATTCCTGTGCCACGGGCAAACCAGTGGCACTGTGCCTGCATCACGGCGATCACCACACCAATCCGGTCTGGTTCACGCAGGTCAGGGACTGGCTCGACGGTGTTCTGGGCACACCCTAGGCTGTCGCCACCTGCCCAGCTTCCCAGCCCAGGATGGCCTGCTTGCGCGTCAAACCCCAGTGATAGCCGGTCAGCGCGCCTGTCTTGCCCAGCACGCGGTGGCAGGGCACGACGAAGCTGATCGGGTTCCGGCCCACCGCCGCGCCCACCGCGCGGGCGGCCGATGGCTTGCCGATGTGGCTGGCGACATCGCCATAGGTCGTGGCGCGACCCATGGGGATTTTCAGCAAGGCCTGCCAAACGCGCACCTCGAAATCCGATCCCAGCATCACGATGTTCAGCGGCTGGTTGTGCTGCCATTCCGTTGGGCTGAAAATGCGACCGATGGTTCTGGCCGCCAGCGCTTCATCCTCCACGAAACGTGCGCCGGGCCAGCGGCGCTGCATGTCCGCCATTGCACCCTCGCGCCCACCCGCCGGCTTGCCACTGTCGCCAGCCTTGCCGGGAGCGGCCTTGTCATCCACCCAGCCAAGGCCCGCCAGCCCGCGCTCCGTCATCACCGCCAGCGCTTCGCCAAAGGGCGAGGCGTGAAAGCCATAGCGCAGCAGCAATCCCTGTCCGCCGGTCTTCCATTCGCCCGGCGACATCGCCTCATGGGTGACGAAGAGATCATGCAGCCGCGACGGACCTGACAGACCGACCTCATAGGTGGCATCGAGCACGCTCGCGCTGCCCTTCAGCAAGGCCTTGGCATGATCGAGTGTGATCGCCTGGAGGAATGCCTTGGGTGTGATGCCCGCAAAGCGCCGGAACAGATGATGGAAATGCGAGGGCGACAGCCCGACATGCGTTGCCACATCATCGAGGTTCGGCTGGTTGCGCCAGCGCGCCGTCAGATACTCCAGCGCCCGGCGCACACGGTCATAATCCGAGGCCTGATCGGCGGCGGGAGTCAGGGGTTCGTCTGCAATCTTCATCAGCATGGGGTGGCTCCTGATCGTCTAGTGTCCCTGAGTCTAGGCCCCGGCCCGCTTCCTGCACACCCGAAAGCTGCGGCGGCAGAACCGCAAACAGCGCTCTTGTTGTTCGTCGCAGAAGGTTTCATGATGCTAGCCATTGAAAATGCTTGATGGTTTCCACCTGAACCATCTAAGCAAACAAAAAACGGGAATGGCAGAGCCGGGAGGCCCCCTGCCTTGGGGAGAACTTGCAATGACCAACACGGCAAAGCTGTGGCTGAAGAGCTATCCTGCGGGCGTGCCTGCCAGCATCGATTCTGACTCTGCCGGCACCATCGCCGACGTGCTGAATGAGAGCGCCCGGCGCTATGCAGCCCGACCGGCTTTTGAAAGCTTTGGCAAGAAGCTCACCTATGCCGAGTTGGAGAAGGCGAGCAACGCAGTGATCTGCTGGCTGCAAGCCAAGGGCCTGCAAAAGGGCGACCGCGTTGCCATCATGATGCCCAATGTGATGGCTTATCCCGTGGTCATGTTCGCGGTGCTGCGCGGCGGCTTCACAGTCGTCAATGTCAATCCGCTCTACACGCCGCGCGAGCTGGAGCATCAGCTCAACGATTCGGGCGCCAAGATTCTGTTCGTGCTCGAGAACTTTGCCCATGTGGTGGAGGAGGCCAAGCCCGGTCTCAAGACGATCGACACCATCATGCTGGCGACTGCGGGCGATCTGCTCGGTTTCAAGGGCACCATCGTCAATTTCGTCTCGCGCAAGATCAAGAAAGTGGTGAAAGCCTTCAACCTGCCGCAGGCAGGAACGCTCAAGAGCGTGCTGGCGACCCATGCCGGACAGACGCCGAAGGCCGTCAGCATCGGCATCGATGACGTGGCGTTCCTGCAATACACGGGTGGCACGACAGGCGTCTCCAAGGGCGCCACCCTGCTGCATCGCAATATCATGGCCAATGTGCTGCAGGCGGATGCGTGGATCACGCCCTTCCTCGACCAGACCAAGGCTGCGCCCGTTATGGTGACGGCGCTGCCGCTCTATCACATTTTCGCACTCACCTGCTGCTGCATCTACATGCAGCGTCTGGGCGCGAGTTGTCTGCTGATTGCCAACCCGCGCGATATTCCGGGGTTCGTCAAGACGCTGCAAACCACACCTTTCACCATGATTTCGGGCGTTAACACGCTCTACAATGCGCTGCTGAACGCGCCAGGCTTCGAGAAGGTGGATTTCTCGCAACTGCAGTTTGCCGTGGCCGGCGGCATGGCCATGCAGGGCCCTGTCGCCAAGGCCTGGAAAGAGCGCACGGGCAAGCCGATCATCGAAGGCTACGGCCTGTCCGAGACCTCGCCCATCGCTACCGTGAACCCGCTGACCCTGCAGGAGTTCTCTGGCACCATCGGGTTCCCCGTTCCGTCGACCGAGGTCAAAATCGTCGATCTGGATGGCAAGGACGTGGGGCTCAACGGGCCGGGCGAAATCTGGATCAAGGGTCCGCAGGTGATGGCGGGATACTGGCAGCGCCCGGAAGAAACCG
>JANMFA010000460.1:0-7423 GCA_031377545.1 Hyphomicrobiales bacterium
CATCGTCAACGCGCATTACAAGGCGCTGCTGTGGATCGCTGCTTCCACGCCCGCGCAGGTCGCGGATGCGGTGCCGCCGGAGTATCACCTGGGCGACCGAGCGCTGTATGAGGCCGCCTTTGGCAAGACGCGCGAGGCCTATTCGCGCACCGGCGTGTCATCGCTGGATGGCATGAAGAGCGTGATGGACATGCTGAAGGCGCTGGACAGCGAAATGGCGAGCGCGAATGTGGATGTGGCAGGAACGTTCGTCGGCCGCTTCGCGGAGAAGGCGGCAGGCGCAGTGAAGCTGGGGTAGTTTGCGGAGGTGTTGTGCGTCCTTCGAGACGCCGCTTTGCGGCTCCTCAGGATGAGGAGCGTTGCTTGGTGCAAGTTCCGACTTTCCTCATGCTGAGGAGCGCCAGAGGCGCGTCTCGAAGCACGCACAAAGCCCGTGCAGCGCCTACTGCGCCATGACCATCTTCATCTGCTTCGGCAGTTTTTCCGCGATGCCATAGAGCTGTTCGCGCCGGTCCATCTCGGCGCGGACATGTTCCGGCGTGATGCCGCATTCGGCCCAGAGTACGCAAAGCTGGTACATGACATCGGCGGATTCCTCGATGACTTCGCGCTTTTTGCCCTGCAAGGCGCCGATGCCCACCTCAATGGCTTCCTCGCCGAGTTTTTTCGCCATTTTCTCGATGCCGCCCTTGAACAGCTTCGCCGTCCGGGAGAACGCCGGATCATGGGCGCGCGCCAGCAGGACTGCCTCGTAAAGGCGATCAATCGAATCGGTCATGACCCCAGTTACCTTCTTGGATTCGATGACGAATCTATGACGAATATGATGAGGCGGCAAATCTTTATGAAATGTGAATGGCGCGCTGGGTTGTTTTTTCCTTTCCCCTTGGGGGAAGGTGGCCGCCAGAGGCGGTAGGATGAGGGAGAGCCTCTGAGGTCGGCGGTTCTCCCTCATCAGTCAGGCTCCGCCTGACAGCTTCTCCCCAGGGAGAAGCGTGAAGCCCTTTACCCCCCGAAGAACCCCTTCATCTTCTTGAAAAACCCGTCGCTCTCCGGCTGGGTCTGAGCCGAGCTTTCCTTTTCGAACTCGGCAAGCAGTTCGCGCTGGCGGCGTGTGAGGTTCTGGGGTGTCTCCACCTGCGCCTGGATGTAGAGGTCGCCCATGTCGCGGGAGCGCAGCACCGGCATGCCCTTGCCGCGCAGGCGAAACTGCTTGCCGCTTTGTGTTCCCTCGGGGATTTTCACGAGTGCTTCGCCGCCATCGAGCGTTGGCACCTTGAACTCTCCGCCAATCGCCGCCTGCACCATGGAGATCGGCACGCGGCAGAACAGGTCCGCGCCGTCGCGTTGATAGAAGCCGTGCGGCTTGAGGCTGATGAAGATGTAGAGATCGCCCGGCGGTCCGCCACGTGCGCCGGCTTCGCCCTCGTTGGAGAGGCGGATGCGCGTGCCATCTTCCACGCCGGCGGGAATGTTGACCGAAAGCTGGCGCTCCTTGGTGGTGCGGCCCGCACCGCCGCACTTCGGGCAGCCCTCCTCAATGATCTCGCCCCGGCCCTGACAGGTCGGGCAGGTGCGCTCAATGGCGAAAAAGCCCTGGCTGGCGCGCACACGGCCCTGGCCCTTGCAGGACGGACAGGTCTTGGGCTTGGTGCCCGGCTTGGCGCCGGTGCCCGAGCAGCCCTCGCAGGTGATGGCGGTCGGCACCTTGATCGTTGCGGCCTTGCCCTTGTAGGCTTCGTCCAGCGCGATCTCCATGTTGTAGCGCAGATCAGCGCCGCGGTTCTGACCACCGGTGCGCCTGCCGCCGCCGAAGACATCACCGAAGAGATCCTCGAAGATATCGGACATGGAGCCGAAGCCCTGTCCGCCCCCGCCAAAGCCACCGCCACCTTGCTCGAAAGCAGCATGGCCCATGCGGTCATAGGCCGGGCGCTTCTGCGCATCGGATAGGATCTGATAGGCTTCGTTGAGTTCCTTGAAGCGGGCTTCCGCCGCTGCGTCACCGGGGTGGCGGTCAGGATGGCATTCCATCGCCTTCTTGCGGAAAGCGGATTTGAGCTCGGCGTCGGTTGCGGTCCGGGCCACGCCCAGAACCTCGTAATAGTCGCGTTTGGCCATTGCCCGTGTTGCCTGTCTTCTTCGCCCGAATTAGGTGTCTGGTTCAGATGGTTGTTCGGGAGCTGAAATTCCAGATTCGGAAGGTGGGAAAAATCGTTGCCCGGCCCTAACGCGTAAGCGGGATACGGGCAATGGGCAGCCGCTGGTATTCAACGGGTTCCGCGCAGCTCAATGCGGGGCGGTACAATACATGGTGGTTCAATACATGGCAGCTCAATACATGGCAGGTCGGACGAGTTCGCCCAGATCCGAGACCTGCGCCATGTCCTGCTTGAGACTGCTCTTTTCGCGGGCTGTGACCAGCGACAGCGGTACCCGGTTCCCGGGCGGCCTGCCCGCTGCGATGTCGGCCAGCTGGGCACGCAGCACAAGATCCAGCCCGCGCGCGTAGGCTTCCGTCAGGGCCTGCAGGTCGTCGGAGCTCCCGATACCGAGCTGCTGGACGGCGGCCAGCCTTTCGCGCGTGCTGCGGAGCATCTGACCATGCCGCAGCGACAGCACGCGCGCTGCGGCGACGATGCGGCTGATCAGATGCTTCTTGAGGTCGATGCGGCCCTCGTCATCACCCTTGAGGCCGCCAAAGAATCCCAGCGGTGCCGGGCTGTCGACATGCGATCCCGTCAGCAGTTTCAGGAAAGCCGCATTCGCGGATGCCGCCTGCCGGAAACCGGTCAATAGCCCGTGCATCAGGGCGGGGTCTCCGTGAACGGTGCGTGCATCGAAGACGATATCGACATTCAGGAGATCATCCGGACTGGACCGGCCCAACCAGGCTTCCATGCGCTTGCGCCATGTCTCGACCGATCCCCTGAAGGCCGGTTCGCGTGCCATCACACCGCCAGTGCAATAAGGGACGCCGACGTCGTGCAGGATATCCGCGATGTGCCGACCGAGTTCCGCGAACCAGCGATCGTGAACGCCACCGACCTCGCCTTCAGCGAATACAATCGCGTTGTCCTGATCCATGGCCAGAAGACTTTCTCCGCGACCGGCGGAGCCGAGCACCAGCACTGCGCAGGAACAAGGCGCTGTCCCCAGACCATCCGCAGCCATGCGCTCCTCCGCGATGATCGCGGCGCGGCGGGTGAGGGCCCCCACCTCGCGGGCGATGATGCCCGCGATGCCGACAGCTTCGATGCCCTCCTGCTGCAGGGCGCGCGCCATGGCCGGCAGCTTTGCCCAGGCCCGGCCAAGCGCGGCAACGCTGTCGGCCGTATCAACGTCGTCGCCCAGAAGGGCTGCAGACTGCGCCCGCATCCGCAAAAGGTCGCGTTGGGACAGCGCGCCCGTCACGCCTGAGTGGTCCTCGCCGACAACCGCGAGATGCCGGATGCCGAGGCGCGCCATGCGGCCAATCGCGCGGTAGGCGAATGCCCCTTCGGGTATCGTGACGAGAGGGCGGGTGGCGAAGGATCCGACTGGCCGGTCAAGCGCTTCCGGCCCCGTCCTGGCCAGAGCGCGCAGCACGTCGCGCTCGGTGATGATCCCGGCATCGCCCGATGGTGCGTCCGGCGAACCAACGAAAAGACCGCTGATCCTGCGGTCCACCATCATCGCCAGGGCATCGCGGAGTGTGGTCTGCGGTGCTGTGAAAAGCGGGGGCGACGACATGAGGGCGCTGACGCGGTGCTGAAATGGATACGTGTCAAATCCACTGCTGGTCCGGGCTTGCGTAAGAACACTCTCATGGCGGCCCAGATCCGTGGTTGATGGCGTCTGCGCCCATCCCGCGCGAACGAGATCGTCCGCGATGGCCTCGAGCTTCCGGCAGGCGGACAGCGCCTCTCCAAACGTATGAATGCCGCGTTCGCGGAGCCGGGGGATCATTGCGGTAAAAATGGCGGAGGTTGCCTGCGCGTCGCCCAGCGCCCGGTGAGCCCCTGCCACTGACAGTTCCAGCCAGCTTGCCAGCGTGGTCAGGGTAAAGTCGGGAAGCCGGGCTTCAAGCAGACTCGCCAGAAGTCGGGTGTCGAGCCAGACAGGTTCCTGCCAGGGAATGGCCGAACGCTCGCATTCGCGTTTCAGGATCGCGAGATCGAAGCCCAGCGAATGACCGATGATCGGGCGGCCGCCGACCATTTGCCGCACCTCGGGCCAGAGCTCGCGGAAGCTTTCGGCATCCCGCACCATGACGTCATCAATGCCGTGCACACGCGTGCTTGCGACCGGAATGGCGATGCCGGGATTGACGAGCTTGTGCCATGAAAGTTCGCATCCCTGGCCGACAAGCCCGATCTCGATCACACGCGCCGTCCTGACATCCAGCCCTGTTGTTTCCGTGTCGAGCACCACGGCCTCGAGCGCTGAAAGGGGGGTGTTGGAAAGGATCGACGGCATGACGCTTCCGGGGAATGACATACTCCTGCAGGAAACCATGCCGGTCCGCTTGCGCAAGGTCAAATGAACGAGTGGACGCGCCGTATTCCGCTTTTAGGAAAGGCAACCGTCGTCTAACCTGCGGGAATCTGACACGGGAATTCACTGCCATGACATCTGCTTCAGGCGTGCCGCATCTGCCGAACCTGACGCTTGCTGACCGGGCGTACAACATCCGCCGGCATGCGCTGCGGATGGGAGAGGTGCAGGGGCAGGGTTACATCGCGCAGGCGCTGGGTGCCGCCGACTTGCTGGCGGTGAGCTATTTCCACGCGCTGGCCTACAGGCCACATGAGCCGGAATGGGAGGGCAGGGACCGTTTCTGCCTGTCCATCGGGCATTATGCCATCGCGCTCTATGCCGCGCTGATCGAAGCGGGGATCCTTCCCGAGAACGAGATCGACACCTATGGCGGGGATGACAGCCGCATGCCAATGTCCGGCATGGCGGCCTATACGCCAGGGATGGAGATCACCGGCGGATCGCTGGGGCAGGGGCTGACCGTGGCGCTCGGCATGGCGATGGGTCTGCGGCACAAGAATTCCTCCGCCTGGGTCTTCAACCTGATGTCGGACGGAGAGCTGGACGAAGGCTCGACATGGGAAGCAGCCATGGCGGCCTCGTCCCACAAGCTGGGCAATCTGATCTGTCTCGTCGATGTCAACAACATGCAGGCCGATGGGCCTTCGACGCAAATCTCGAACTTCGAGCCGCTTGGGCCGAAATGGGAAGCCTTCGGCTGGCACACGCAGCGGGTGAATGGCAATGATATCAAGGCGCTGATCGCGGCCTTTGATGCGGCGAAAGCACTGGATGAGCCCCGCCCGCGCGTCATCATCTGCGATACGAAGATGGGCAAGGGGGTCGATTTCCTGGAGGCGCGGGAGCGCAACCATTTCATGCGGGTCGAGTCCGATGAATGGGCCAAGGCGATTGCCGTTCTCGATGCGGGGAGGGCCGTCTGATGCCGCTGGACAAATACACGCCCCGCACGGTCAAGCTTGGCCCCAACGGCGAGCGGCTGATGACCTCCGCCATGATTGCCTCCATCGCCGGGCCGGACCAGCGGACCGCACCCGCGCCCTTCGGCCATGCGCTCACGAAGTTGGCTGCGACAAACCCGAAAATCATCGGCATGACGGCTGATCTGTCGAAATACACCGACCTCCACGTCTTCGCGAAGGCGTATCCCGAGCGCTTCTTCCAGATGGGCATGGCGGAGCAGGTGCTGATGGGTTCGGCCGCTGGCATGGCGCGGGAGGGCTTCACGGTTTTCGCCACGACCTACGCCGTCTTCGCCTCGCGTCGCGCCTATGATTTCATCTGCATGGCAATCGCGGAGGAAATGCTCGACGTGAAGATCGTCTGCGCTTTGCCTGGCCTCACCACCGGCTATGGCCCCAGCCACCAGGCGACAGAGGATCTGGCGATCTTTCGCGGCCTGCCGAACATGACGATCATCGATCCCTGTGACGCGCTGGAGATCGAGCAGGCGACGGCTGCCATCGCCGCGCACAAGGGGCCGGTCTATATGCGGTTGCTGCGCGGCAACGTGCCCCTCGTGCTCGATGAATATGGCTACACCTTCGAGCTGGGCAAGGCGAAAATGCTGCGGGATGGGCCCGATGCGCTGCTGATCTCGACGGGCCTGATGACGATGCGGGCGCTGGAGGCGGCAAAGGAACTTGAAAAGGACCGTGTGAAGGTCGGCGTGCTGCATGTGCCGACGATCAAGCCGTTCGACGAGGCAACCATCCTGCGCGAAGCCAACCGCACGGGCCGCCCGGTGATCACGCTGGAAAACCACACCATCGTGGGTGGTCTTGGCGAGGCGGTGGCCGGCGCGCTGATGCGCTCCGACACGCGCCCGACGCGATTCCGCCAGATCGCGCTGCCGGATCAGTTCCTCGACGCGGGCGCGTTGCCGACGCTGCACGACCGCTACGGGATTTCGACGAGCGAAGTGGTGCGCAGGGTGAAGGCGTGGTTGGGGTAGGGCGATCCTGCACCATTCCACAAAAAAACCGCCCAAGGGAGCGGCTTTTTTGAATGGTGCCCAGGAAAGGACTCGAACCTTCACGCCTCGCGGCGCTGCCACCTGAAGGCAGTGCGTCTACCAATTCCGCCACCTGGGCAGGTGTCGCGCTTCTATTGGCTGCGTCGTCTGGGGATGTCAACGGTGAGGGATGCGAGAATGTGAAAATCCGCAGCGGCATTGACCGGGCTGGCCTTTGCGCTACGCTTTCCGCCGTCGATGCTGGCAGGGGCTGCGCAATGCAGTGAAATCCGGTCGATTTCAATTGTCCCCGCCGGAGTCCGCCCCTCGTGAAAGCCCTGATCGTCTATTGCCATCCGCTCGAAGCGAGCTTCAACGCTGCCGTGCGTGACCGCGTGATCCTCGGTCTGACTGCGGCAGGCCACGATATCCGCGTGCTGGATCTCTACGGAATGGGATTTGATCCCGTGCTCTCGGCGCAGGGGCGGACGGATTATCACACACCCGGCCTCAACGAGGAGACGGTGGCGGAGCACCTCGCAGAGCTTCGCTGGTGCGACGCGCTGATCTTCGTTTATCCCACGTGGTGGTATGGCCCGCCCGCCATGCTGAAGGGCTGGCTCGATCGCGTGTGGGTGCCCTATGCCACCTTTGGCATGCCGCAGCCAGGCAAGCCCATCAGCCGCGTGCTCACCAACATCCGCCTCATCGCAGCCGTGTCGACGCTGGGTTCACCCTGGTGGTGGTGGAAGCTGGGCATGGGAGAGCCGGGGCGGAAGATCCTGCTGCGGGGCCTCAGCGTGCTGTGCGCGCCGCGCTGCAAGACGCTGTGGCTGGCGCTGCACGAGATGGACAGCGCGGGGGAGGGGAAGCGGGGGCGATTTCTGGACCGGGTAGAGGAGGTGTTTCGGGGGGTGAGGTGAGGGGATA
>JANMFA010000522.1:0-2939 GCA_031377545.1 Hyphomicrobiales bacterium
TTCTGGCTTGCTCATGCCGACAGGTCCTTTTTGGGCTGGAAAATGTAACGAAAGCGATAGGGCCGCCCGGCAATAGCCTCACCCGGCTCTTTTGAGAAGGGCAAAGGCGCAGATCTACTGACTGCCAGAGCGCTCTACAGAAATCGCCTTACTTCGCGTCAGCCATCAGGCGCATGCGCACGATCTTGTCAGGGCCTGTCACCTTGCCGTTGTCGGCGCTGGAGCCCTTCTTGATCTTGTCCACGAATTCCATGCCCGCAACGATTTCACCCCACAGCGTGTACTGGCCGGTCAGGCTGCCGCAGCCGTCGTAGCAGAGATAGAATTGCGAGTTTGCAGAATTGGGGCTGGAAGAGCGCGCCATGCCAACCGAGCCACGCTTGTACGGCGTCGGCGTGAATTCCGCCGGGAGGTTGGGCAGATCGGAACCGCCACCGCCGGTGCCCGTCGGATCGCCCGTCTGGGCCATGAAGCCTTCAATAACGCGGTGAAACACGATGCCATCGTAGAAGCCGCGCTTGGTCAGCGCTTTCACCTGCGCCACATGCTTGGGCGCCAGATCAGGCCTGAGCTTGATGACCACACGGCCATCCTTGAGATCAAGATAGAGTGTGTTCTGCGGGTCAAGGCCAGCCTGAGCAAAGGCAAGCGTGCCGGACACAAGCACCATCGCCACAGCGAGAAACAGCTTCTTCATGGATCGATTCTCCGAATCATTTGAGAGTTCTATTTGGATTTCTTCAACTTCTTGGCCAGCGCTTTTGCGACAGTCTTGGGGACAAAAGCCGAGACATCGCCTCCCATTGTCGCGACCTGTCGCACAAGAGTGGCCGTGATGTGACGATCCGCCGGCGAAGCTGGGAAAAACACGGTCTGGAGTCCCGGCGCCATCGATCCGTTCATGCCGGACAATTGCATCTCGTAGTCGAGATCCGTTCCATCGCGCAGGCCACGGATCAAAGCATGTGCGCCCAGTGACGTGGCGAAATGCACAAGCAGGTTGTCGAATGTACGAACGTCCAACGCGACACCGGCTTCGTGCGCCAGCGGCCCAGCAACGTCGCGAATCATGGCCATCCGCTCTTCGGCGGAAAAAAGTGGCGCTTTCGACGGATGGATCCCAATCGCCACCACAACCCGGTCGAACATGCTGAAGGACGCCTTCAGCATATCCAGATGGCCATTGGTCAGCGGATCAAACGAGCCCGCATAGAGTCCGGTGCGTGTCATGCCCGAGGCATAGGAGAATTGGCGATTCCCGGCAATAGCGGCTAACGGATCACCGAATCCGTGGCACCTGCAGCCGTGCTGCTGCGAGAGCCGACCGGGCAGCTGCATCGGACGCAAAGCCGGTCGCAGAGACCTTGAAGGCCGGACCGGACGCTGTCTGGATGGCATTCACCGACGGCGTGCCATGGGTTGCGAGCACCTTGGCCATCCGGTCGGCATTGCGCCGATCCCGGAACAGGCCCGCCAGCAATGTCTGATTGCCTGTCGTCGCCACGGCCTGCTGCGGCCTGGGATCAAAAGTTCCCGGTTTCAGACGCGCCAGCGGATCTTGTCCACCAAAGGCCGCCTTGAAACCGGCGTCAGGTGCGAAATACACGGCAGCCACCCGGTCACGCGAAGGAGATGGCGGCGATGTCAGCGCCCGGACCGGCACGACCTGTCCATTGTTGACGCGGTTCATCGGCGTGCCTGCACCTGGAATGCTGCCGAGATCAAACGGGCGGTCCACCGGCAACGGCATGGCGCGGCGCACTGGCCGCACCTCCGTGACCTGAACTGCGCCCGACGCCTGTTCAGCCTGAGGCGTTTCTTGCGAACCTTCCTGCTCCGGCTGCAAGCGTGGCGACTGCTGCAATGCCGCGATCTGCGACCGCTGGACAGCTGCTGTCGGGCGCGACGACGCCAGGCCAGGAATTGTCTCGTTGCTTGCGACCAAAATCGGCTGTTGCCCGGGAATCGGCGTCGATCCGCCCGGCAGCTGCGCCATTTGCCCGTCAGTACGCAGCGTTGAAACGAGCTTGCGGTCGTCACTGCCTGCCGTGCTGGCGCGTTGCACGTAATCTACCTTCACGCGGGCAGTACCGAGATGCTTGAACTCCAGCGCATGCGCCACGCGCTCTGAAACATCGATGATACGCCCGCCATGAAACGGTCCACGGTCATTAACGCGCACGATGATCGAACGGCTATTGGTCATGTTCGTGACGCGGGCGTAGCTTGGCAACGGCATCGTGGGATGCGCTGCAGTGTAGGCGTGCTTGTCATAGACCTCGCCGTTGGCGGTCTTGCGACCATGGAAGGCATCACCGTACCAGGATGAATTGCCGACGACGGAATAACCGGGGTTCTCGCGCGGCGTGTACCAGCGGCCAGCCACCTGATACGGCTTGCCCGTGTGATCGCGCCCGCCGCCCTTGGGCACGTTGTCACCATACTGCACGACACGCGGGCTGGCTGAACCATATTTCCGCTTGTCCGCAAAGGCTCCGATTTCACGCTGGTTCTGTGCTGATAGTTGTTGCTGTGGTCGCCGGGTTTCGGAGGCGCAATTCGCCAGCAGGAGGGCAACAGCCGAAATACCGACAAAACGGCTGGCAAGAGGCAGCGACATATATTTCACCGGACGGTACGCAACACAAAAGGCCGGTCGTCTGTCCATATGCCAATCCGTCCCTGCGCCCCGAATTCCGGATGCTTGTGATGGACGGCACCTTGAAGACGCCGACCTGACCTTCTCAAATCCGGTTTACCGCATTGTTAAAATGCGCCGCATGACAGTCATTTGACTGAAATGCTCGGAAGGAGACCAGCCAACAAGCCCCTATTGCGGCAACATTGTGTCGGCACCTCGGTTTGGTGCCGCCGCTCGGCTATCGAGCCTTCTATTGGTCCGCGACTCGTGCGACGCCCGATTCGCCGTTGTCACGTGT
>JANMFA010000559.1:0-3048 GCA_031377545.1 Hyphomicrobiales bacterium
TCATTCCGGGGCTTGCCGCAAGCTGGACGGTGGATGCTGCGGACAAGACCAAATGGACCTTCAAACTCCGCGATGGAGTCCGGTTTCATGACGGCAGCGTGCTCACAGCGGAGGCCATCGTCTGGAATTTCGACAAGTTGCTGAAGCAGGACGCCCCGCAGTTTGATCAGCGGCAGGCGTCGCAGGGGCGTTCGCGCATTCCGGCGGTGAAATCCTACCGCGCGGTGGACGCCACGACACTGGAGATCATGACGGGCGTGCCAGACGCCACCCTGCCCTACCAGCTGGCCTGGATCGCAATCTCATCCCCCGCGCAATGGGAAAAGCTGGGCAAAAGCTGGCAGGAATTCGCCAAGCAGCCATCGGGAACTGGCCCCTGGCGCCTGACCGGCCTCACGCCGCGTGAGCGGGCGGAGATGGTTCCCAACAAGGAGTATTGGGAGAAGTCCCGCATCCCCAAGCTCGACCGCATGATCCTGATCCCCATGCCGGACACCAACGCCCGCACGGCAGCACTCCGCTCCGGCCAGGTCGACTGGATCGAGGCACCGGCACCTGACACCGTGCCCGCGCTCAGGGGCGCAGGAATGCAGATCGTCACCAACATCTACCCCCACAACTGGACCTGGCATCTGTCCAGCCATGAAGGTTCGCCATGGAATGACGTGCGCGTCCGCAAGGCCGCCAACCTCGCGGTCGACCGCGACGGCCTGAAGCAGCTGCTCGGCGGCCTGATGGTGCCCGCGGAAGGGTTCATGCCACCAGGACATCAATGGTTCGGAAACCCCTCGTTCAAGCTGAAACGCGACCTGACGGAAGCGAAAAGACTGCTCGCCGAGGCGGGATACGGGCCGGCGAAGCCGTTCGTGACGAAGATCCTGATTTCGCCCTCCGGCTCCGGACAGATGCAGCCACTGCCGATGAACGAGTTCATCCAGCAGAACCTCGCCGATGCCGGCATGAAGATTGAGTTCGAGACGGTGGAGTGGAACACGCTCATCAACATCTGGCGGGCCGGGGCCAACCACGAGTCCTCGCGCGGTGCGACAGGCATGAACTACAGCTATTTCATCCAGGATCCGTTCACCGGCTTCATCCGTCACCTGCAGTGCAACCTGCGCCCGCCGGCCGGCACCAACTGGGGCCTCTACTGCAATCCCGAGATGGACAAGCTGTTCGACGAGATTCGCAACACCTTCGATTCAGCGGCACAGGCGAAGGTGCTGGAAAAGGTGCATGAAAAGTTCGTCGACGACGCGCTGTTCCTGATGGTAACCCATGATGTGAACGCCCGCGCCATGAGTCCAAAAGTGCGGGGATTCGTTCAGGCGCAGAACTGGTTCCAGGACTTCGCCTCCATCACTGTCGGGCCATGATCCGGCATGGCGTTTCGTAGCGTGGCATTCTCATGTTGATCTACATCCTGCGGCGCATTCTCTATTCGCTGCCCGTTGCCTTTGGGGTCAGCGTGGTGTGCTTCATGCTGGTGCATATCGCACCCGGCGATCCGCTGACATCCGTGCTGCCGCCGGACGCTTCGGCGCAGTTGCAGGCCGAGATGCGCCGCATCTACGGTTTTGATCGCCCGCTTCCGGTGCAATATGCCCTGTGGGCGTGGAAGACACTGCAGGGTGATCTCGGCACCTCCATCGCGACAGGCCGCTCGGTGACCTCCGAACTCAGCAAGGCCATCGGCAACACGCTGATGCTCGCTGTGCTGGCGACACTGATCGGCTTCGTCATCGGCAGCCTGTTCGGCTTCGTGGCAGGCTATTTCCGCGACAGCTGGATCGACAAGCTGGCGTCCTTCACCTCGATCATCGGCGTTTCCGTTCCGCATTACTGGCTCGGGATGGTGCTGGTGATCATCTTCTCGGTGCAGCTCAACTGGCTGCCCGCAACCGGTGCCGGCCCCGGCGGATCAGCCGACTGGGTCTGGGACTGGGCGCATATCCGCCATCTCATCCTGCCCGCCGTCACGATGTCGGTCATCCCGATGGGCATCGTCTCACGCACGGTCAGGGCGCTCGTCGCGGATATTCTCAGCCAGGAATTCATCTCCGGCCTCAAGGCCAAGGGGCTGCTGGATGTCGGCGTCTTCCGCCATGTCGTCAAGAACGCGGCACCAACGGCGCTGGCCGTGATGGGCCTGCAGCTTGGCTATCTGCTCGGCGGGTCGATCCTGATTGAAACGGTATTCTCGTGGCCAGGAACAGGCTTCCTGCTTGGCCAGGCCATCTTCCAGCGTGATCTCCCGCTGCTGCAGGGCACCATCCTGGTGCTGGCGCTGTTCTTCGTGGCGCTGAACCTCATCGTGGATGTGATGCAGACCATGCTCGATCCACGCGTGCAGAGGGCTTGATACCATGACCACTGTCACGCCCGACATCCTCGTCACTGCAGCAGTCGAGCGCTCCCCCGGTTACTGGGCAGGCGTGATCACGCGCTTCCGCAAGGACAAGGTCGCGATGTTCGCGCTCATCGTGATCGTCGCGCTGGTTCTTGCTGCGATTCTGGCACCCTATGTCGCTCCGGTTGATCCCTACCGCTCGTCGATGATCCGTCGGCTGCGGCCCATTGGAACGCCCGGGTTTCCACTGGGCACGGACGAGCTGGGGCGGGACATGCTCTCGCGCCTGATCTATGGCGCGCGGCTGTCGCTGCTGATGGGCGTGACGCCGGTTTTCATCACCTTTTTCGTCGGATCCTTTATCGGCATCACGGCGGGCTTTGTCGGCGGCAGGATCAACACGGTGCTGATGCGCACTGTGGATGTCTTTTTCGCCTTTCCGTCCGTGCTGCTGGCCATCGCGCTGTCGGGAGCGCTGGGAGCCGGAATCTTCAACGGCCTGCTGTCGCTTTCCATCGTGTTCGTTCCTCCGATCGCCCGCATCGCCGAAAGCGTCACGACAGCCGTGCGCAAGATCGAGTATGTCGAGGCGGCGCGGGCGTCGGGGGCGTCTTCCTTCACCATCATCCGCGTGCATGTGCTCAGCAATGTGCTTGGCCCGATCTTCGTCTATTCCACAGGCCTGATCTCGGTCTCGC
>JANMFA010000570.1:0-16330 GCA_031377545.1 Hyphomicrobiales bacterium
TTCATGACCGCTGGCGCGAGCGCAAAAAATGCCATCACCGCCAAATAACCAGAAGCCCCAGCATGCCCGACCGAGGCATACAAAAATGCCGCGAGCGCAAAACAGGTTGGTAGTAGTATGGTTAGGTGATCCACGATGATGTCGTAGTTCATGTTACCTGAATCGTAAAGTCAGAAAATAAGTGTGTCGGTTTGGTTATTCCACGACGATAAAATAGGTTGGCATAGAGCTATGAATGGTCTTTGTACCGTTTGTAGTCTAACCATTTTGAAGCAGCCGCTTGCGATTTTCTGGCGTTTCAAGCTGTGAAATCTGCTCCGCTTGATTTGGCCAACGCTGCCGCGCTTCTGCAAGTACATCATCTACAAACACAGCCCAATCTCTCGCATTCACAGCATTCTCGCGAGCTTCTGGCGTCCTGCGGTGCTGAACTACAAAGAAAATTGCCAGCTGAATGCGCTCCTCAGGCGTCAATCCAGGTACGCTACCTCGACGTGCCGCAACAAAAATTTTATCAAGGACGACTTTGGCATCTGACTCTACCAGTGAAAGCGCCCTCTCAATAGCCGGGTTGCGAGTGCCGTCTGCGTTGGTTTGTGAGTTAAAATGTCCAATTACGAAAGAATTATTTGCATTCCTGGGTGCCACACCCTGCTCAGGTCGTTCCTTGCTAAATACAAACAATCTACCTTCGACATCAGTAAAATTACATAGAAGCATTTCCGGCACATAATGATGGCGCTTTGGAAAGCTCATTCTGTGTATCCTACCCCCCCGTCATGCTCATATGCCGCCCCACCGCAGGCACCTTCGTCCGCCGGTCAATCACAAAATCATGCCCCTTCGGCTTCCGCGTGATCGCCTCGTCAATCGCCGCATGCAGCCCCGCATCGCTCTCCGACGCCCTGAGCGGCTTGCGCAGGTCCGTCGCATCCTCCTGCCCCAGGCACATGAACAGCGTGCCCGTACACGTCACCCGCACGCGGTTGCAGCTTTCGCAGAAATTGTGGGTGAGCGGCGTGATGAAGCCCAGCCTGCCGCCGGTTTCCTTCACGTCCATATAGCGTGCCGGGCCGCCGGTGCCGTGCATGCTGTCGGTGAGGGTGAAGCGGTTCATGATCTCGGCGCGGAGATGCGAGAGCGGGAGATACTGGTCGATGCGCTCGCCGTCGATCTCGCCGAGCGGCATCACCTCGATGAAGGTGAGGTCCATACCGCGCCCGTGGGCCCAGCGGATCATCGCCTCCCATTCGCCTTCCGTGTCGCCCTTCAGCGCCACGGCGTTGATCTTGACCTGCAGGCCCGCCTTCTGCGCGGCGTCGATGCCTTCCATGACGCGGGCGAGATCGCCCCAGCGCGTGAGCGCCTTGAAGCGGTCCGCGCTAAGCGTATCCAGCGAGACATTGACGCGCTTCACGCCGCAATCCACCAGCTCCTGAGCGTATTTCGCCAGCTGCGAGCCGTTGGTGGTGACGGTGAGCTCATCCAATGCGCCAGACACGAGATGGCGGGACAGCGAGCGGAACAGCGTCATGATCTCGCGGCGTACCAGCGGCTCGCCGCCCGTAATGCGCAGTTTGCGGGCACCCTTGGCGACAAAGGCGGAGCAGAGCCGGTCCAGCTCTTCCAGCGTCAGCAGATCCTGCTTGGGCAGGAAGCTCATGTGCTCGGACATGCAATAGACGCAACGGAAATCGCAGCGGTCCGTGACGGAGACGCGTAGATAGCTGATGGTGCGACCGAAGGGGTCGATCATCGGCTGGGCTTCGGCTTTCGCAGCAAAGGCGGGAGGAAGGCTGATACTCACGTGTGGTCCTTTGAATGGCGGCTTGCCTGACCTCATCTTCATTCTATAGGTGGCGCTTTCCCGCATGGGAAGCAAGGGTGGTGACATGACGCGCTGGCCGACCGAACTGACGCTCGCCAAGGACAAGCGGGCGCTGACCATTGCCTTTGAGGATGGCGTTTCGCATATCCTGTCTGCGGAATATCTGCGGGTCATGAGCCCATCCGCCGAGGTGCAGGGCCATTCGCCCGATCAGCGCAAGACGGTGGGCGGCAAGCAGGATGTGATGATCCTGAACGTCATTCCGGTTGGAAATTATGCCGTGCGGCTCACCTTCGATGACATGCATTCCACCGGCATTTTCGGCTGGGACTATCTGGATACGCTGGGACGCGAGCATGAGGAGCGCTGGGGCGGCTATCTCGCGGAGCTGGCGGCGAAGGGGATGACGCGGGGGCGTTAGGGCCTCATCCCACGATATCAGGTGTCTTCCAGCCGATGTGCTGGCCGCCATCGACCGCGATCATCTGGCCGGTAACGCTTTCCGCTTCGGCCAGGTAGAGCACCGCATCGGCGATCTCGCGCGGATCCACCTTGCGCTGCAATGGCACGCCTGCGGCCTCGTGCTGTACGCCTGTTTCACCATCGTGCACGTTGCCCAGCGTTGGTCCCGGTCCCACGGCGTTGACGCGGATGCGCGGGGCCAGCGTCTGCGCCATGGTGCGCGTTGCTGCCCAGAGCGCTGACTTGCTGAGCGTGTAGGAATAGAACTCCGGCGTCAGTTTCCACACCCGCTGGTCGATGATGTTGATGATCGCACCCCTGCGATCCGCGGGCAGGGCAGTCGCCATCGTCCCTGCCAGCACCGAGGGTGCGCGGATGTTGACCGAGAACTGTCGGTTCCAGGTTGGGACATCAATGGTCTGCAGGGTATCGGCGATGAAGAGCGAGGCGTTGTTGACGAGCAGGCTGACCGGACCGAAGGGTTTGGCTGCTTCGGCCATCAGGCCCGCCACAGGGTCGGGCAGGGCGAGGTCGGCCTGTACAACGGCGGCCTGGCCGCCGCTGGCATGCAGCCTGTCCGCCAGCACATCGGCTTCAGTGCGCGAGGCGTTGCAATGAATGACCACGGCATAGCCCTTCGCAGAGAGGGCCTCGACAATGGCGCGGCCAATTCTCCTGGCACCGCCCGTCACCATGGCAACCTTCCTTGGGTGCAGAAGGTTAGCCATCGGATCGCTTTTGCTTTCTCGCGGCCTTTTCAACCATGCGGCGCTCGACATCCTTGGCGACGCGCAGCCAACGGTAGAACGCATAATTCATCGAGGTCATGAAACCGTAGATGCCGCGCACAGCATGCCGGCGCATGACATAGGCCTTGAAGAACGATGCCGGGAACTCGACGAAAAGCCGCCAGGTCGGCACATGCCCGCCCCTCAGCGCCAGATCCCTCGCCTGCTGCGACGTGTAGTCATTCAGCTTCGCCATCTGGTCGCCTATGGAGCGCACCGAGAAATGGTGGATGACGCCCTTAAGGCGGCGGAAGGTTGCGGTCTCGGCGAAGGCCACACGATCATGCACGATGCTGTCGACATACCGGCCCTTGTCCCTGCGGTAGAGGCGCACCGGGGCCAGCGCATAGGCGAGGGGATGGGGTGCCTCCTCGCCGGGAAAGATCTCGGCGATGCGGATCTCGAAGCCATCGACATCCGCGTCCGCACCGGTCAGGGCCGCACGGATCTCGCTTGCGAGATCCGGTGGTACGACCTCGTCGGCATCGATGTTGAA
This sequence comes from Hyphomicrobiales bacterium, assembly GCA_031377545.1. GTDB lineage: Bacteria > Pseudomonadota > Alphaproteobacteria > Rhizobiales > Beijerinckiaceae > JADCCX01. Next base: position 3,575 of record JANMFA010000570.1, read on the forward strand.
CAGCCAGAGGTGGCGACAATTGTCTTCAGCGAAACGCTTCTGCGGGCCGTAGCCGGGCCAGTCGTTGTGTATGACGCGTGCTCCAAGTGCTTCCGCCACGCTCACGGTGGCATCTGTCGACCCCGAATCCACCACGACGATATCATCGGACAGGCCGCGCACGGCTTCAATCGTGCGGCCGATCCTGTCGGCCTCGTTGCGCGCGATGATGAAGATCGAGAGATCGGGAACAGGGGCGATCCCATTCATGAAGAGTCTTGTCCGCTCATGGCATTACTCCGGAGGACCGCCGTGCTTCCGTCCAAGAACGTCATCCTCCAGGGCACAAAAGACACGCTTCGTCAGTGGCATAGCTTGCCGTTGCGGGCAAGGGTTGCGGCCCGTGAACTTGTGGCCGTTTCAGGGCAGTAACGATTCATTAAACGAAATCAAGGGTTTCGAGTGAGGAGCGGTTAAGGTTGCGCTATTCCTAAAGCGAAGACGAAAAACCGGCCTTTCCCCGAAAGGCTTCATGGAGCAACCTGATGCCCATTCTTACAATCAGCCGTTCCGCAGCGTTTGCCGTGGCTATCACTGCCCTTCTGGCATCGGCTCCGGCCATGGCCCAGCAGGTTGGTCAGGCGCCGAACTGGACGGGGCTCTATGCCGGTGTGCACGGCGGCGTGGGCGCTGGCAGCATTCGCGGCGGCTCGGCCACAGGCGGTCTGGTCGGTGGCCAGGTCGGCTTCAATGCCCAGGCTGATCGCGTGGTGCTGGGTGTCGAGGCGGATGCGACCTCCTCGGGTTTTGAACACAAGGGCTTTAATGGCGGTGGCCAGACCTTCCGGCAAAAATGGGTTGGCTCACTGCGCGGCAGGGCTGGATATGCCTTCGATCAGGTCATGCCATATGGCACAGTCGGCGTGGCCGCATCGAGCAATGAATTTGCCGACGGATCAGGCAAGGCGGACAAGAAGACGCTTGGCTGGGCCGCTGGTGCCGGCGTGGAAGCCAAGCTGACTGACCGCATCAGCGCCCGCGGCGAGGTCATTCACTACGCTCTGGGTACGGGAACCTACAACACGCCCGTTGCCACCTATCGCCTGGACAGCCGCACGAATGTGCTGCGCGCTGGCATTAACTACCGGTTCTGACCGGAACCGAACCTTCCACCCCACGTTTCACCCAAGAGCGGCATCGATCCGCCATAACCAGGCATGGAGCCCCCACCATGAACCGCCTTCTCCTTTCAGTTGCTTTCGTTGCTCTCGCTGCACCCGCTTTCGCAGCGGACATGCCGGGCCGTCGTGCGCCCCAGCCTGTTTTCAGCCAGGCTCCGCCGATGTTCACCTGGACCGGCTTCTATCTCGGCGCGAATGCCGGTGCCGTCTTTGGTGATTTCACCAAGTCCGGCCAGTTCATCGATACCAAGACCGGTTTCACCGGCGGCATCACGGCGGGCTACAATCATCAGATCAACAACTTCGTCGTCGGTCTGGAAGGCGACTACAACTATTCAGGCCTGAGCGGACGCGGCTTCACGCTCCCGGGACCGGCTTTCGTCAAGGGTGAACTGACCAGCTTCGGCACCCTGCGCGGTCGCCTTGGTGTCGCATTCGACCGGGCTTTAATCTACGGTACCGGTGGTTATGCATTCGGGTTCTCGTCGCTGGAGAGCGGCTTCCTCAAGAGCACATCAAGCCACCATGGCTATGTCGTCGGTGCAGGCCTTGAGTATGCCTTCACCCAGAATGTTTCGGCCAAGGCCGAGTATCTCTACATGCCTCTTGATTCCAAGAACGCGCTTGCTGTTCCCGGTTTTGGTGTCGGGTCGAAGACAGGCATTGACGCCAATGTGCTGCGCGCGGGCGTGAACTATCGCTTCTGATCCCGATCGGCTCGCGATCCACTTCTGATCGAGGCCCCGGCACTCGTGCCGGGGCCTTTCTTTGTGGTGTCGTCAGCATAGTGGCCGATGGGTCACAGTCGCGCATGGAAGGACCGGTGCCATTTCGCAGACCTGCTTTTGTCGCTTTGTCGCCTCGTTTGGCCACGAAACAGCGGGTCTGGCCTTGGGGGCTAAATGACTTGGAACCATCGTGCTACTTGGCAGTTATCAGCACAATGGTCCTTCCAGATGGAGTTGAACGATGAAGAAGATTTTTTTGACAAGCACCATTCTTGGAGCGACCGCCATGCTGGCACTTGCGTCAGGGGCTTCAGCCGCTGACCTGCCGCGCAAGTCTGCTCCCCAGCAGTTCGTCCAGCCGCTGCCAATTTTCACGTGGACCGGCTTTTATGTCGGTATCAACGGCGGATATCTCTTCGATACCGGCGGTTCGCGGCAATCGGGAGAAGGCTTCTCGATTGGCGGTACAGTGGGTTACAATTATCAGATCGGAAACATCGTCGTCGGTCTCGAAGGCGACCTTGCCTATGTGGAGCAGAATAATCGTAATTCTTTCGCATTCGGCGCAGGCAATGGGTTTGGCTCAAATGACATGACCTATTTCGGTACCGTTCGAGGTCGCTTGGGTTTTGCCTTTGACCGCTTTCTGGTCTATGGAACGGGTGGTCTCGCCTTTGCTGATCAGAACAACAATTCCAATTTCGGCGGATTCGGTCGTAGCTCAAACGATGTTCAGTTCGGCTATACCATCGGTGCAGGTCTTGAGTACGCTCTGACCAACAATTGGTCGGTCAAGGCCGAATATCTGTATTATGATCTGGGCAGTTCGAGAAACTCCACGTTTGTTGCAGGACCAGGATTTTTCACGAACAACTCGGATAATCGCGGCAGCGTCGTCCGTGCCGGTATCAATTACCGGTTCTGATTTCTGCAACTGCCCTGAGACACTACGACAGGAAGCCCGGCGTCATCGCCGGGTTTTTTATGTTAGTCTGGACTGTCGTGAGTCAAACGGCCCGGGTCGCCTCAAATGCAGGGACCTTTGCCGCGAAGGCGTCCAGCCATTTGACAAGTTTGGGATAGCTCGCGCGCCATTCGCCCTTGAAGCGGAGATCGTGATAGCCCAGCGCGCAGGCCAGTGCGATATGGCCGACATGGAGTGGCTCATCGAGCGGAGGCGGGCTGCTTTCGAGATACTCCATCGCGCGACCTACCTTGCCAGCCTGATGGTCCAGCCATTTCTGCTCGTGCTTGGTGCTGTCACGCCAGCGGCCTTCGTAGACCAGCAGGATTCCGGCATCCATGATGCCGTCGGCGAGGGCGTGGAGCGTCTGCGCCCTGATGCGCGCCATGGGATCCTTGGGCAGGATCCGACTGCCGCCTGCCCGCATGTCGAGATACTCGAGAATGACCCGGCTGTCGTAGATCACTGTCCCGTCCTCGACAACGAGGGTCGGAATCTTGCCCAGCGGGTTGTCTCCCCGTAGCGGATCACTGGGATCTACGGTATCGGCGGTTACAACGGTGATTTCGCCCGAAAGTTCCAGAAGGGCGGCGGCAATCTTGACCTTGCGCCCGAACGGTGAGGGCGGAGCGGAGCGAAGGATCATCATGGCAGTTTCATTCTCCGCAGCAGACGCTGGCGATTGTCCTTCTTCGCCCTAGCGTTCACAGTGCGACGAGGTCAACCGCTTTCGGGCCCTTGCCCTTCTTGTCCGGCTCAATCTCGAACGCAATGCGCTGCCCTTCCGCCAGGGTCGTCATGCCTGCCTGTTCAACCGCAGTGATGTGAACAAAAATGTCCCTGCCGCCATCGTCGGGCTTGATAAATCCATAGCCCTTGTCGGTATTGAAGAACTTGACGATCCCCTGTTGCGCCATCGCGCCATTCCTTTCGCAGTCAATGACACCCGCCCCCCGGCGGGCTGAAGCAACCAAAGCTGCGTCTCACTGTGCACCTGCCACCTTTGGCTTTGGTTCCTCTGTCGCTTTGCCAAACGGACGCATGGTTAGGGCTGCAGCGGGAGTGTCAGAGAGTTGCAATGCAATTGCAAGTGGAAATCATGCGGATCGGTCCGCACGCGGAAGTGCCTCGGCACGGACCGCAGGCCGACGATTCCTGCCACAATGAATGCCGAATTTGCCCCGAGCACCTGATGGACGGTCGTTTCCCGCGCAAGCGCGACTGCTATCCTGCCGTGTGCTCATGATGTGCCCTGATCAAAAGAAAAACCGCCGCGGAGATCATCCGCGACGGTTCTTGAACTCATGAAACAGTGCCCTTCACAAGGGCATCTTCTGCGTGAACTCAAAAAGCCCCGAAAACAATGGCACCCAAGAAACCAAAGGCCACCATCACAGCCAGCATATCGAGTTTCAGCGTCAGACCCATGGGGTAACCTCCGAGCTGTTTACGACGAGAAAATGCTACCTGAAAGTTTGAGGCCTTGCAAAACGAAAACGTCGCTGCGTCGCAGCATTCTATCAAGCTACTGATTTTACAATAAAAATTGCTGTAGAACCTCAGGCTAAGGTCCAATGATCCGGACAATTGATGTGGTAATGCGGCGCGCCAACGGCACTGCAAGAAAGGCGACGCACGAGGCCAGCGGCCAGGCGACTGCGAAGGCTTTCATCCACTGGATGAAGTAGTTTGGCGGAAAGCCAAGATTGATGAAGGTGATGACCGCAGTCATTAGCAGCGCCATGAAAAACGCCATGGCCACCGGAAATATGAAGCGGGCCTTGCCTTCCATGGTCGCGTGATATCCTTGGTGATTGGGTCGTACCTGTTATGTGGATGTGTTGGCCAATCCGCAAGCGGCGCGCCGCGTTTCATTTTCGCCACACACCCTAACGACCTCCCAACACAGTTTAAGCCGCGTTAACTGCCTTCCTTAGCAGGACATTACAATTTTGCTGCGAAAACTGCGGCATCATGTTGCGTAACTTCGGCATATCCCTCGGTGTTGTGGCGATCCTCGGCCTCTCGGTCGTGGGCTGTTCGCGCTACCAGAAGGAGCAGCGGGCCGAGTGGCGCTCGCAGGCCGAGGCCGCATGCATTCGTACTGGCAAGGTCAAGGAGACAGCCTACGTCAAGATCGCGAAGGCGCTGGAGGGACCGGGCAGTTGCGGCGCGGACCATCCGATCAAGGTGTCTGCCTTCGCAATGGACAACCTCAACATCACGGCGAGCGCGCCTGGCCTGTTCAGTTCCGGACGCGGTGGCGGGTTGCTGACCAAACTCAATCAGGAAGGCACCTTCACCTGCCCGATGTACACTGCAGTGGATCGCTGGCTGGAACAGGTGGTGCAGCCCGCCGCAATGGCACGCTTCGGCCAGCCGGTCGTCGAGCTCAGGACCATGGGCACCTACAGCTGCCGCCGCATGAACAACGGTTCCAGCTCGGCCCGCTTCTCCGAACACGCGTTTGCCAATGCCATCGACGTCGGCGGATTCCGGCTGCAGGACGGCTCGATCATCACAGTCCTGAAGGGCTGGAATGGCGCGCCGGAAGAGCAGAACTTCCTGCGCGAGGTGCATGGCGGCGCGTGTTCACATTTCGCCACCGTCCTGGGGCCGGGCGTGGCGCTTCACCATGATCACCTGCACATGGATCTCGCACGGCATGGCCGACGCGGTGATCGCTCGATCTGCCGACCGTATCCGCAGCCCGTGGCTCCACCAAACGAGGGCATCCCGATTGATCCCATGAAGAACATGCAGATGTCGCAAGGCCGGTCATCTGCCCCACAGCAGCAGGCTTACGCCTTTGCTGCGCCCCGCCCACAGCCCGGCTATGGCGCGCCATCTGGCCTGACGCCGCCAACGGCAGTCGGGCAGGGTGGCTTGCCCACCTACCGTCCGTCGCAACTGCCACAGGCCCCGCGCAATCCGATTGCCGAGCGGGAGGCGGAGGAGTTGCGCCAGGCTCCACCGCGCCAGCCCTACGCTGTTCAGTCGCCGCCACGCCGTGCGGGCGAGCCTGTGCTCCTTTATGGGCAGGGCAAGGGTCCATTCCTGCCGCTCAGGGAGGATGAGATCGACAAGGAAGACCTCGACGAGGTGACGGGCAGCGTTGGCGAATAGCGCCTACCGGTACAGCGCGATTCGGGTCGACAGAAATCCCCATGTCGCGGTGCCATCGAAACGGTTGGGCCCCATCTGGTTGAGCGTGATCGCTGTGGAGCCGCCCTTCGCAATGGTCAGACGTCCGCCATCATAGGTCCAGTTCGTGATGCCGGACATGATGCCGCCCATCGGACAGCCGCTGGATGTCGCCGCGCCCGAAACCGCGCCGGGCTGGCCGTAGAGGAACACCGAGCACATCATCCCGTTGGACGAGGATTGCATCTGCCAGGCGCCCGGGATGCCGCCCTGGGCATGTCCCGCCGATACCAGCGCCCCCAAAGCTCCGGCCGCCTTGTTGGGATCGAAGCTGACGCTGGCGCGGGTCGTTTCGGTCCGCACCGATCCATCAGGGGCCACCGTACTGCGCTCGCTGATGCGCGTGCGCTCGTAGATTGGTTGCGCGGCCTCCTGACGGGCGTCACGCGGGGTGCCGAAAGGAGGCGGCGTGGGCGCAAAAATGCTCCCTTGCGGCTGCAGGCGTGCGGACCCCGGTGGCGGCGGCTCGCCCGCCACGATGGGCACACCGAGCGACGAGCCTATCGTGCCCGGCGGCGGCTGCTTCGAGGAGGTGCAGGCGCAAAGGAGTGACAGGGCAAGAGAGGATGCAGCTGCCTTTGCATGGCCAATCGAGAGCATGGCAAGTCCTTCCTGATAACGTCGGGCTGATTGACATGGAATAAATCGCGAACCGATTCTTGCAACCCGGTCGACCCACGGTTTGGCGGGAAAATGCGGCCTTGCGGACGATTGGGCCAAAAATGGACACGTGATCTTGCTGCGGAGAGCCGATCTCCTCGGCCTATAGCGTCATCGCATTGGCGCAATCCGGAATTGCGCGAGACACAGATGCCAAAATGGGCCGCAAGTGCCACATTGGATGTCTTCCCTTGATAGGAAAGAGCGAGACAAAGATGAGCCATCTGCCTGATGATGATCCGGTTCCCGGCAACGTCCATTCCTGCGAGGCAATCGAGCAGGTGATCATTCCGTCCGCCAAGGATCTCGGCGGCTTCAGCGTACGCCGGGCCTTGCCATCGGTGGGCAGAAAGATGATCGGGCCGTTCATCTTCTTCGACCAGTTCGGACCGGCGGAATTCCTGTTGGGGCAAGGTCTGGATGTGCGGCCGCATCCGCATATCGGCCTCTCCACGGTGAGCTATCTCTTCGAGGGGGAGATCTTCCATCGTGACAGTCTCGGTTCATCCGTGCCGATCCATCCCGGCGCGGTGAACCTCATGACCGCCGGGCGCGGCATCGTGCATTCCGAGCGCACCGCGCCCGAGTTGCGCAATGCGCCGCAAAAGATGTTGGGCATCCAGACCTGGCTTGCACTTCCGAAAACCCACGAGGAAACCGCCCCCGGCTTCCTTCATGTGAAGGCCGATGACCTGCCGGTGATCCGCGGCGAGGGAAAACGTGTCAGGCTGATCATGGGATCGCTCTATGGCGAAGACTCACCCGTGCCTTTCCCGCACGAGACCTTTTACGCGGAAGCCGTGCTGGCTCCCGGCGCGGTGCTGCCGGTTGATGCGGATTACGAGGAGCGTGGAATTTACATCGTCTCCGGCGAGATCGATATTGCGGGCGATGTTTTCGGGCCAGGTCGCCTGCTGGTGCTGCGGCCCGGCGACCGGATATCGGTGCTCGCCACCACCAATGCGCGGCTGATGCTTTTAGGCGGGCAGGCCATGGACGGCCCGCGCCACCTGTGGTGGAATTTCGTGCATTCCTCGAAGGACCGGATCGATCAGGCCAAGGAGGACTGGAAGCGGGGCCGCTTCGACAGCGTGCCGGGCGACCACGAGTTCATCCCCCTGCCGGAGTGACGGTTTACTCGCGCGTCCATTTCTCGGTGCCGAGCTGGCGACCGTTGAGGTAGGTCCAGACAACCTGATAGCTGTCGCCCTCCTTGCCGATCAGCGCGATGCCGGTGTTCGAACCGCTGCGATAGGCCACAGCGATGGCCTCGGGGCTGCCGATACCCGTGCCAACGAACCGGTCACCGCCGACATTCCAGGTGACCCTGTAGGTGTCGCCGGTCTTCTCCACCGCCGCTGAACCCCGGTATGTCGAGCCATCAGGGTTCGCTCCGGCGATCTTGTACTGGCCCGTCATCTGCGCCATCGCGCTGGATGACAAAAGGGTGAGTGCGGTTACAAATGCTGCGGCGAATGTTGTTTTCATGATGGCCTCCTGTCAGCGCTCGCGGCGCTTTGCATGGCTAGAAAACACCTGTCTTGCGGTGCATACAAGTCGAATTCTATGGTGGCCCATGCAAATCGAGCCTTTCATGATCGCAACGGTGAGCCTTCGTGATGGCGGCCGCGTCGGCATCTGCCGAATACCGGGGCGCAGCGGCGATCTTGGCGGTGACATCGCGGCTATCCGTGTCTGGGCACCACATGTCGTTGTCTCGATGACCGGGGCGGACGAGATGGCGGCTCATGGCAGTGCGGGTCTCGTCCGGAGCCTGGAGGCGGTTGGCATTGTCTGGCGGCATTTTCCGGTGGCCGATTTTGGCGTTCCGGAAGGACCAGCCATTGCAGCATGGCCCGCGCTTGCCAAGCCGCTGCATGCGGCGCTCGATGCAGGCGCGGGCGTTCTGCTGCATTGTCATGGCGGACTGGGCCGTTCCGGCATGGTCGCGCTTCGCCTGTTGACGGAGCGTGGCGAGGACGCGGAAACAGCGCTGGCGAGGATCAGGCAGGCGAGACCCGGCGCGGTCGAGACAGAGGCGCAGCGGGTGTGGGGGGCAGAACCCAACAGCCCAAGATGAAGTCCCTTACGATGGCCTATGGCTGTCGCTTCTCGTCCTCGCGCTTGCGCTCTGCCGCCCTGTCGCGCAGCGACCCATCCACCAGCGAGATCGGTGCGCGGATTACAGCACCTGCCACACCGCCCACCAGCGAACCGACTTCCGACGTGGTGTGCACCAGCCGCTCACCGAGCGTCGAATCCTGTTCGGTAACGGTCTGGCCTTCGGCGAGTCGGCGACCGATGAAGCGCACCACGTCCGGACTTTCGGCAAACTTGCCATGCGCCAGCGGGTCACCGGATTTCAGCTTGGTGAGGTCAACGACGGTCATCCTGGCTTTCGCGATCTCGTCCTTGTAGGGCTGATCCTCCGGGTTGATCGAACCAAGGCGGGCAACGTTGCCCCACAGCCGCTGCGAGAATTGCAGGGCACGGTCATCCTGCGAGACGAAGAGGGTCATCGCAGGCCGCTTGTCGCCCAGCGCTGTCATCTGGGTCTGGAACACATCGACATCGAGATCGGGTGCGGCCAGCATCACGTTGGTGATCTTGGGATGCACGCGCCCGCTGCGCAAAGCCATGGTGCGCAAAGCTTCCATGGTCACCCAGTTGCCCATGGAATGGGCGAGAATACTGATCTCGGTGACGCGGGGATCGGCGGCCAGCGCACGCAGGCCTTGCTCCAGCCCGTCGCGGGAATAGTTGGCGCTCTCGCGGTCGTAGGCATAGGCCAGCAGTTCGCCACGCGATGGCCAGGTGAACAGGATGGGCAGGCCGGGCGCTTTCGAGTCGTGCATGATCTGGGCGAAGCGGAAAACCGCATCCTCGAACCGGCTGTTGTAGCCATGCACGAAAATGACGGCGCGGCCGCGAATCTCAGGGCGGTTGATCCGCGCGCCGAAGCGCAGCAGCGCCGTCTTGATGTCGAGGTTCTCGGCGCTCAGCGTCACGAACTCTCGCGCGGGGTTCCCCGGCACAATCGTCGGCCACTGCACTTCGCCCACGACCCGTGTTGCATCGGGCGGTACGGAAACGGCGATATCGGCGAAGGACAGTGCCTTGCCGCGCTCGCCCGAGAACATTTCCGACTGCCTGTCCGGAAGGGCCTGGCGTGTCGTGGCGACAAGCATGTCGACGCGGGTCGTTCCCGCCGCCCCAGATGTAACGGGCAGCAGCACGCCTTGCGGACGCCCGCCGCAGGATGCGAGGGCAAGCGCGGAAAGTACAAGAAGCGCCGTGCGGACAGGGCGCATGCTACACGAAGCCCACGACTGCCTTGGGCCGATAGGGCTCCTCCAGGCGCTTGATCGTCCGATCGTCGAGCTTCAGTGACAAGGCGGCGATCGCGTCGCCCAGATGCTGCGGCTTGGATGCGCCGACGATGGGTGCCGTGACAAAGGGCTTTGCCATGACCCAGGCAAGCGCCAGCACGGCGGGTTTCACGCCAAGTCGCGCCGCTTCCCGGATAACGCGGTTGCGGATGGCCTCATCCTGGGGCGTGCCAAGTTTCAGCATGTCGCTGACCGTATCGGTGCGACCACGCACGGTGGTTTCGTTGGTGGTGGCCGCTGCCAGTCCAGAGCCCGCGAGATAGCCGCGCGCCAGCGGTGACCATGGCGTCACGGCCTTGCCCTCGGCGAGGCACAGCGGCATCATCTCGCGCTCCTCCTCGCGATAGACGAGGTTGTAGTAGTTCTGCATCGAGACGAATTCGGCAAAGCCGTTCTGGCGCTGGACCGACAGCATTTTCATGAACTGCCACGCCCACATGGATGAGGCACCAAGATAAAGCACCTTGCCTGCCCGCACGACGTCGTTCAGCGCCTCGACCTGCTCCTCGATTTCCGTTTCGCGGTCAAAGCGGTGGATGATGTAGAGGTCGATATAGTCTGTGCCCAACCGCTTCAGCGAGGCATCGACGGCCTCCGTGACATGCTTGCGGGAGAGCCCCCGCTGGTTCATGCCCGGCCCCATCGCGTTGTACACCTTGGTGGCGAGCACGATCTCGTCACGCCTGGCCGCAAATTGCTTGATCGCCTTGCCGGTGACCGTCTCGGAAGCGCCCAGCGAGTACATGTCCGCCGTATCCCAGAACGTGATGCCGGCCTCGTAGGCCTTGCGGTAGAAGGGCAGGGAATTCTCCTCATCCAGCACCCATTCCCTCCATTTGGGATCGCCGTAGGTCATGGTTCCCAGGCACAGCGGGGAAACCTTCATGCCGGTCTTGCCAAAGCGGACGGGTGTCATGCGGTGATCTTTCGGTTGGGATGAAGCATCATGGACCAGCCCCGCCATGGGTGGCAATCGCAACAAACTGATCGATGAAACAAGCGGGTCCGTGCGTGGTCGTTCAGCCTTCGCTGAGCCGCTTCAGATTCGCCAGTCCCTGTTCAAAATCCCGACCGATCATCCTGTCCATGTTCATCAGGATATCCATGATCTTCGACATCAGCGGGGCCGGGCCGGTCATGGTCCATATGACCTCTGTGCCACTGGCATCTTCCCTGAGGATGAATCCCGCCATGTTGGTCGCCTTGAACGGTTTGAAAAAATCGAGCCGCATTGTCACCCGCTCGTGGGGGACAGAATCGGTAATGACCATCCGGCCCGTTCCAACCTTGCTGTTGCCGTCCCACTCCTGAAAGGCCCCCTCGCCGACACTGACAGGGCTGATCGTCTGGCGCATGGCGGGGTCTTTCTCCTGCCATGGTGACCAGGATTTCCATGCCGCGAGATCGTTGATCAGCGGGAATATCTTTTCGCTGGATGCATTGATGTGCAGCGCGCGCCGCACCGTGAAGGTATCCGGCTTGCCGACTGCCATGACCAGAAGGACACCAGCAGCCCCGGCCGCCACGACAAGGATGGTCCAGATCATGCCCGACATTGCTGTTGCTCCCTTTCCCGTCCCCGGTTGCGCCTCAAAGACTCGCCGCGGCTCTCGCCGCCTGATCGTAATGGCCCGACAACATGCGCAGTTCCGCCGCAAAGGCCGACAGCTTCTTTGGATCCATACCCGTGTTCAGGACAGAGGGCACCAGCAGCCCCTCGCGGACCGCGCGGTACTGTTCGCAGGCCTGTGTTCCGGCTGGTGTTACGGCGACGATCTTTTCCTTGCCCGTCCTGCCGCCCTTGATCAGCTTGAGCTTTTCCAGCTTCTTCAGCGAATAGTTGACAACATGTGTGTCCTCGACATTCAGGACGAGGCAGATGTCAGCAAGGCGCTTGGGCTTGGCGCGGTGGTTGACGTTGTGCAGCACCAGCACGTCGAACGGCGAGAGGTCCGGCACGCCCGCTGCCGTCATGCAGCGCACCATCCAGCGGTGGAAGGCGTGGTTGAGCATCGTCATGCCGAACTCGAACTCCGACAGCGCCGGGAGCGCGCCCGAAGCAAGATGGCCGGATGAAACGATGGGGCCGAGGGAGGGGGCGCTGTCACTCACAAAAGGGTCTTTCAAGCGTGCGAAAGCGCCGATGATAGAGCCTGCCGGACAATTTGTCATGGCATGACGCCATGGGCATTTGTTCAGGCGTGAACGTTTTTGCCGCCAGCCCGTATTCCGCCATTGCGAAGCGTGCGTTTTCACGCTTACCTGAGGGCTTGCTGCGCGGGATGCAACGGTGCCCCGCGCACCTCGGGAGGATAAGCCATGTTCCATTCGAAGAACCTTGTGCGTGCGGCGGTCGTGGCCGCTGCAACGCTGCTGTCCACAACCGCCTTCTCGCAGGTGACATTCCTCAGGGGCAACGATGGTGATCCTGAGACGCTGGATGTGCAGAAGGGCAGCACAGTCACTGAAGCCCATCTGATGCGCGATCTCTACGATGGTCTGATGATCCACAACGCCAGGGGCGAGGTGGTGTATGGTGTGGCGGCCAGCCACACCGAAAGCGCTGGCGGCACGGTGTTCACCTTCAAGCTCCGACCGACCGCAAAATGGTCCAACGGCGATGATTTCAAGGCATCGGACTATGTCTTTGC
>JANMFA010000573.1:0-3339 GCA_031377545.1 Hyphomicrobiales bacterium
CCCGGCCGTCAGTCACGAGGTCGTCGGCATTCACCTCAAGCTCATCGGCAGCAGCCTCCATCAGCACGCCGCGTGCTTCCTTCGAAGCTGCGATAACGGCATTTCCGACGCGGTGCGTGCCGCGCGACGCGAAGCTGCCCATGTCATGAGGCCCGGTGTCCGAATCTGCCGTGTCCACATAGACATCTTCGATCGGCACGCCCAGCGTTTCAGCCGCGATCTGCCGTGCCACCTGTTTCATACCCTGGCCGAGATCGATGGCCGAGAGCGCCACGGTGAATTTGCCGTCGGGGTTCGAATGTACCAGCGCTTGGCTGGGATCACCGCCGAGGTTCATGCCGATGGGATAGTTGATGGAGGCCATGCCGCGGCCTTTGTGACGGGCCATCTCAGCGTCTCCGCGTGCCAAAGAGGGAGGAGAATCGTGTGGCTCCGTGCTGGGTCGTGGCCTGTTGCGGCAGGGCGGAAGGTGGCGGGGGTGGCACAGGAGGCAAAGGCGAAGGCGACGGGGGTGTTGGCCGCAAGGGTTGGGTGAGCGGCAAGGGTTGGGTAAGCGATAAGGGTTGGGTAAGCGACAAGGCCTGCGCCGGAGGCTGGTCATAGGTCTGATAGGTCTGCACAGGTGCCGATTTCGTATCCTGTGACTGCATCACCTTGAGCTCGGGGATGGGAATCCGCGCGCCGATGGTCTGCACGCGCGACGGTCCCTTGCGTGTTTCCGGCCTGCCGATCCTGCCGTTCTCATCGACCGCTGTCGGCGGGATCATCGCCCGTTCACCGCCGCCACCCTGCAGCGACGACTGGTGTCTGGCCTGCTCCGGTAGCGGCCATTTCGCATTCTGTGCCGCCACCTGGATGCATTCGATGAGGGCGGTGTTCTTGGCCAGTCGCCGATGCGCCTTCATGTCGCCGTCGCGGTAGGCATTGATGATGCGGAACTCCATCGGATCCATGCCAATGGCGTGGGCGAGCTTGTCCATCTGCACCTCGATGGCAAAATCCGCGAAGGTCACGCCAAAGCCGCGCATGGCGGTCGAAGGACAGCGGTTGGTGTAAACGCAATGCACATCGGCATGGACATTGGGGATCGTGTAGGGACCCGGCAAATGCGCCACGCATTTGATGACGCCGTAGCTGGACAGGCGGGTGTAGGCACCCGCATCGAAATACCCCGTCATCTTGCGGGCGATGATGCGCCCATCCTTCATCACACCATCCTTGATGATGTGGCGCTCGGCACCGCGTGGTGAGCCGAAGAGCATCTCCTCCTCGCGGTTGAGCACATAGCGCACCGGCTTGCCCGTCATCATCGCGCCCAGGATCGCCAGAGGCTCGGTCAGGGAGTCGACCTTGCCGCCGAAGCCGCCGCCGACGGTGCCGCCGATGAAATGCAGGCGATTGGATTCGAGATTCAGGATCTTGGCGCAGGTGCCCAGCGAGAAGAACAGGCCCTGCGCGCAGGAATGCACGACATAGCGGTCATTGTGCTCGGGCGCGGCGATGGAGCCGTTGGTCTCCGTTGGTGCCTGTTCGATGGGCGAGGATTGATAGCGCTCCTCCAGCACGACATCGGCGCGCGCGAAGGCCGATTCCACATCGCCGAACCGCAGCTTCTGATGATCATAGCGGTCGTGATAGTCGAAGGTGTTGTTGGGATAGGTGTCGTTGACGACGGGCGCACCGGGCTTGAGTGATTCCTCGACATCGAAGACGGCAGCAAGCGGGTCGTAGTCCACGCGGATCAGCTTCAGCGCGGCCAGGGCTGCTGCTTCGGTTTCCGCGATGACCGCCACCACCGGCTCGCCCCGATAGCGCACCTTGTCCACCGCAAGCGTCGGCTCATCGTCCCTGCCGAAGTTCATGAGACTGAGGAGCGTGTTCTTGTTCAGCGGCACGTCGGCCCCGCGCAGCACGCGCACAACGCCTGCCGCCTGTGCTGCCGCAGTGACATCAACCGCGCGGATGCGCGCATGAGAGTGAGGGCTGCGCAGCACCTTCAGGTGCAGAAGCCCTTCGAAGGCATGGTCATCGAAAAACCGTGTGCGGCCCGTGACGTGACCGAGCATGTCCTGACGCTGCACGCCCTTGCCGATGACATCGAGATTGTCATCACGCTCGTTGGCGAAGAGGTCCTTGCGGAATTCCAGCATGGCGTCTCTCCCTTTCAGGCGTTGCGGGTGCCGCGCCCTTCGGCGGCGGCAAGAATGGCATTGATGATAGGTTCGTAACCCGTGCAACGGCAGATGTTTCCGGCGATGGCCTCGACCACATCGCTCCGGCTAGGGCGTGGATTCCTGTCCAGCAGCGCCTTGGCTGCCATCAGCATGCCCGGTGTGCAAAATCCGCACTGCGCCGCGAAATGCTCCATGAAGGCCGTTTGCAGCGGATGCAGATCGGGACCATTGGCGAGCCCGCTGACGGTCGTGATGGCCTTGCCCTCGCAGGCAACGGCAAGCGTCAGGCAGGAGAGCTGGGGCTCGCCATCTACCAGTATGGTGCAAACGCCGCAGGTGCCCTGGCCACAGCCGTATTTCGGTCCGAAATCGCCGACCGCGCGGCGCAGGGTGGTCAGCAGGTTATCGGCGGCATCCACAAAGGCGGCACGGTCTGATCCGTTGAGGCTGAACTGGACGGGTGTCTTGGCCATGGTTCTAGCCTGCCTCGTTCATGAGAAGCCGACCCAGATGCACCGGAAGGACTTCATTCCTGTACCACGCACTGGCGATCGCATCCGTGGCGGGGCTGGTTCCTTCGCCTGCGGCCGCTTTCGCGGCGCTGATGGCAGCCGTATCCAGCACCTTGCCCTCCAGCGCGCGCTCCACGCCCTTCGCGCGGATCGGCGTCGCAGCCATGGCGCCATAGGCGACACGGGCGTTGCTGATGCGGCCTGCCGCGCCTGGCAGATGGGCCGCGATGCTGAGGATCGAAATCCCCTTCGGCTTCACCCGCGTCACCTTGCGGAAACGGAAAGCCTCGGGCGAGGCGGGCCGGGTGAAACTCAACAGCGTGACAAGCCCCTGCTGCCGCTGGGTGCGGGCCGCCAGAAACTCGTCTATCGGGACCGTGCGTCCGCCGCCGTAGCCGCGCTGCACGGTCACCAGCGCGTCGAGCGCCAGCATCGCCACCGTGAAATCGCCGTAGGGCGTTTCCGCGAAAAGATTGCCGCCTACCGTCGCCATGGTACGGATCGCCGGTCCGCCCACTGCTCTGGCCGCCGGATGGAGAAAGGCGAGGTCGCGGTTGGCCAGCACCATCGCCATGGTGACACCTGCGCCAAGATCGATGCGCTGGCCCGTGACGTTCATCTGCCGCAAGGTCTGATCCGCAATGCGAACGAGC
>JANMFA010000577.1:0-6587 GCA_031377545.1 Hyphomicrobiales bacterium
TACCGATGGCCGCGCCAATGTGGCGCGTGACGGCATGGGTGGCCGCGAGCGCGCACAGGCCGAGGCGGAACAGGCTGCCATCGTGATCCGCAGCCAGCGCTTCAAGGCAATTGTCGTCGACAACTCGCCGCGCCCGGAACCGAAGGCAAGGGGCATCGCCGAGAGCATGGGCGCGATCTATCTGCCTTTGCCGCTCGTCAATGCCGCCAGTCTTTCGGATGCCGTGCGCGTCCACGCCGCCACCCGCCAGCCCGGCACGCGTTCATGACCGGGCGGCTGGACTTCGACCGGGATGGAGCGGACTGGCCCAACCACGAGACGTCCCGGTTTGTCAGGGCCAATGGCCTGCGCTTCCATGTCCAGATCGCAGGCAAGGGCCCCGTGATGCTGCTGTTGCACGGCACCGGGGCTTCGACGCATTCCTGGAGCGGTATCCTGCCGCTTCTGGCGCGGCACTTCACCGTCATCGCACCTGATCTTCCAGGCCACGGTTTTACGGACGATCCCGGCATGAGCGGCCTTTCAATCACCGGTATGGCGCGGGCAATCCGCGCACTGCTGAACGAGCTGAAGCTGGAACCCGTGCACACTATTGGCCATTCGGCGGGCGCTGCGGTTCTCATCCGCATGGCGCTCGACCGCCAGATTGCGCCAGCTGGCATCATCAGCATCAATGGAGCACTTCAACCCTTTGGCGGGATGGCCGGCCAGTTCTTCGCGCCCGTCGCGCGCCTTCTGGCAACCTTGCCAATCATGACAACGATGTTCGCATGGCGGGCGCGCGATCCCCGTGTGATCGACGATATTCTCCGGCAGACCGGATCAAAGCTCGACGCAAAGGGCGTGGCTTTCTACCGCCGCCTGGCCGGCAACAGTGAACACATCGGCGCAGCACTTGGCATGATGGCCAACTGGGACCTGCAGACGCTGGAACGCGATTTGCCACGCCTTGCGACCCCTTTGATCCTCGTCACGGGATCGAGAGACGAGATGGTGAGACCTGCCGTCGCGCGCACCGTGAAGGAGCGCCTGCCGACAGCGCGGGTCATCGAACTGAGCGGTCTTGGCCATCTTGCCCATGAGGAGAATCCCGCATTGCTTGCTGAACTGATCTGCGACATTGCGGCCAACCGCGAACCCCAGGTGCCGGAAAGACCGAAGGGGCGCATATCACCGGTCACGATGGTTACGGCGAAGGCAGGCTCCACACCGGCGATGGAAAGCAGCAGACCATGACAGCACCGCTTCGGTTTCCGCTTCCCGTTGACAGCAAGCGCCCGCACGCAGCGGTGATTGGCGCGGGCTTTGGTGGCCTTGCTATGGCGATCCGGCTGGCCGTGAAAGGCTATCACGTCTCCGTTTTCGAGAATCTCGAACAGGCCGGCGGTCGCGCGAATGTCTATCGCCAGGACGGCTTCTCCTTCGATGCGGGCCCGACCATCGTTACAGCACCGTATCTGCTGGAGGAACTCTGGGCCTTGTGCGGGCGCAAACTGCAGGACGACGTCCCCCTGGTGCCGATGAAGCCTTTCTACGAGATCCGGTTTCACGATGGTTCGGTAATGCGATGCTCAGGCGACGCAGCAGCCATGCGGGCCGAAATCCAGCGCCTCTCACCCGGTGACGTCGAAGGCTATGAGCGCTTCATGAAGCTTTCCGAGCGCACCTTCAACATCGGCTTCGAGAAGCTGGGGAACCAGCCGTTCAACACGCTGTGGGATATGGCGAAAGCCGTTCCGGAGATCGTCAGCCTGGGTGGCCTGCGCTCGATCCACGGCATGGTCTCCCGCTTCGTGAAGGACGAGCGCATCCGCATCGCGCTCTCGTTCCATCCCCTGTTCATCGGCGGCAATCCGTTGAAGGCCAGTGCGGTTTACGGGCTGGTGGCGCATCTTGAACGGCATTGGGGCGTGCATTTCGCCATGGGTGGCACGGGCGCGCTGGTGCAGGGCATGGTGCGCCTGCTGGAGAGCCGGGGCGGTCAGATCTTCTACAATACCCGCGTCGACCGAATCCTGACGGATGGCCGCCGCGCGACCGGCGTCAGGCTGGGAACGGGCGAGGAAATCCCTGCGCATCTCGTGGCCTGCAACGCGGATGCCGCATGGACCTACAACAACCTTCTGCCGGAAAGCGTGCGCAATCCGCTGATGAGTCTCAGGCTGAAAAGGGCCTCGTTCTCCTGCGGTATCTTCATCTGGTACTTCGGCACGAAGCGGCGCTATGACGATGTTCATCACCACAACATCGTCCTTGGTCCACGCTACGTCGGGCTCCTCAAGGATATCTTCCTCAAAAAGAAGCTGGCCAAGGATTTCAGCCTCTATCTCTATCGACCGACGGCGACCGACCCTTCGCTGGCGCCCAAGGGTTGCGACGCCTTCTATGTACTGTCGCCGGTTCCCCATCTGAAGGCTGATGTGGACTGGACGACCCATGCGGAACCCTATCGTCAGGCAGTCGAGGCCCGCCTGATGGAGACCGTACTGCCCGACCTCAAAGATCAGGTCGTCACATCCAAGGTGATGACGCCGCTCGACTTCCAGTCGCGCTTCCTGTCGCCCTGGGGCGCGGGCTTTGGCATGGAACCCCTGCTCAGCCAGAGCGCCTATTTCCGCCCGCAGAACAAATCGCACTGGCTTGAAAACCTCTTCATGGTGGGTGCGGGCACCCACCCCGGCGCGGGCATCCCCGGCGTTCTCACATCAGCGCGCATCGCGGATGAGATGGTGCCTGACCCGGCGGTGTTCGCATGAGCACAGGTGTGAACCGGCAAGATCTGGCTGAATGCCGCGCATTGTTGCGCAAGGGTTCGAAATCCTTCTTCGCGGCATCACTGCTGCTGCCCCGCCACGTGCGCGAGCCCGCAACTGCGCTCTATGCCTTTTGCCGCGTGGCGGATGATGCGGTGGACCTGACTGACGATCCAGGCCACGCCATCACGGAGCTGACTCGCAGGCTCGACGCCATTTACTCCGGAACGCCGGCGGATGATCCCGTGGACCGCGCATTGACCGCTGTTGTCAGCGGATTTTCCCTGCCCCGCGCGCATCTGGATGCGCTGATCGATGGTTTCGTCTGGGATGCGGAAGGCCGTCGCTACCACACCATTGCCGATGTCAGGGCCTATGCGGCGCGCGTCGCCGGTACGGTCGGCGTGATGATGACGCTGCTGATGGGCGAACGCGCGCCTGCGACCCTGGCCCGGGCCTGTGATCTGGGCGTCGCCATGCAGCTCACCAACATCGCCCGTGATGTGGGAGAGGATGCCCGCAGCGGTCGCCTGTATCTGCCCGAAGACTGGATGAAGGAAGCAGGTCTTGATCCTGCGAAGTGGCTGGCGGACCCCCGCCATACCGAGCAGTTGGCGATGGTGGTCCAGCGGCTGCTGAGTGAGGCAGCGGGTTTGTACGAGCGCTCGAAAGAGGGCATTGCGCTTCTTCCCCCGGACTGCAGGCCGGCCATCCATGCCGCAAGGCTTGTCTATTCCGATATCGGGGCCGAAGTGACGCGCAACCGATATGATTCCGTCAGCCAGCGCGCCTATGTCTCTGGCAACCGCAAGCTGCGGCTTCTGGCTGAAGCACTGGTTTCCGGTTCCACGCCCACGGGGAAATCCCTGCCGATGCTCGAGGAAGTCCGCTTCCTGATCGACGCGGTTGGCCCCCTGCGATCTGAGACCACCCCGGCGGTCACGGTCTCCGACCATTCCGGTCGCGTGGGTCGCGTGCTCAGCCTCGCGGAAAAACTCGAACGTCAGCGCAACACGGCCTGGACGATCGCATCGGCCTGACGTCCCCTTACGGTTGACCGGCATGGGCCTTGCGATGTCTCCCGCAAGGAGACAGACTCATGACCATTCTGCATCAGGCCGGTACATTTCTGCGTCACAAAGCTGGACAATTCGTCCACAACAGGGACGGCAACGTCGCCATGCTGTTTGGCCTGTCGCTCTTGCCGATCATGGCGGTCTCGGGAGCGGCGATAGACTACAGCCGCGCATCCGATGCCCGCGCCCAGCTTCAGAATGCGATTGATTCCACCGTGCTGGCTGTTGCGAAGATTTCGCCAACCCTGACCGATACCCAGCTGCGCACAGAAGCTGAGAAGCATTTCCGCGCCGTCCTGCGCCAGCGGCATGACCTGGCGATGCTTCCCATCAATGTGAGCCGTACAGACAAGGCCGTCGTTGTGGCAGCCGGTGGCATCCTCCCCACCAGCTTCATGAAAATCTTCGGCATGAATTCCGTGCCGGTCGGGTCAAGCGCGCAAGCCTCCATCGGCCAGCGCAAGGTGGAACTCGCCCTTGTGCTGGACAACACGGGCTCCATGGGCCGCCTGTCGAAGATGGATGAGCTCAGGAAGGCGACGCGCAACCTGATCAATGCGGCTGAGGCGGCTGTACCCGCGGCAAGCGGAATGATCAGGATCGCTCTTGTCCCGTTCGATACGGAGGTGAAGGTCGATCCGGCGACCTACCGCACGCGCAGCTGGCTTGTCTCCAGCGACGAAGCGGCGGATCGCGCCTTCGACGACATCCGGCCACGCATGGTTTCCCGGGGATCATGGACCGGCTGCATATCCGATCGCGGACCGGGATTCGATGCAAATGACAAGCGCGTCGACATGACCCGACCTGATTCGCTTCATCCCGCTGTTTCCTGCAGCTCCGGCACTCTGGCGCGCCTCCAGCCGCTGACCGACAACTGGAACGCGCTCAGAACCGCCGCAGACAGCATGCGGCCTTCGGGCTGCACCAACATCACCATCGGTGCACGCTTCGGCATGGCCGCACTCTCGCCCTCCGAGCCCATCGGTGGCGGCGTGGCTTTCGGCACGCCCGACGTGGACAAGTACATGATTGTCCTGACCGACGGTGACAACACCCAGAACCGTTTCGTCAACGCTTGCTCGTCGAGTGGCAACACGGCCGATATCGATACCAAGACGAAGGCCATGTGCGATGACGTCAAGGCCAAGTCGTCCCGACTCGACGCACGCGGCGTTCCGATTCCTGACGTGAAGATCTTCACGGTGCGGGTGATGGAGGGCAACCGTGCCCTCCTGACGAACTGCGCCACCAACGCCTCGATGTACAGGGAAGTAAACAGCGCCAGCGAAATCGACGCGGTGTTCAAGGACATTCTCAGGGAAATCACGCGCCTGCGACTGACGGTGTGAAAGCCGCGTCAGCGATATGGCGTCCCGGATAGACTTCGAATCTATCAATTATCTATTTGAAATAATTGATATTCTTTCAACTAATTCCCTTGTCATACCAACAAATCTACCAACTTTTGGCGCGGCTAGGGGCGCATTTCGGCGAACGATTGCACCTAGATCGATTGCATTTTATCCTCAAAGCTTCGTCAGAATGACCCATTTTTGGTTTTGGCAGTGAAAATCGATTTTGAAGCAAAGCAGCTGGCCTCTCTCTCAAGGCGTGAGCAATATCCAATTTGGATCGCGCGCGGCTTTCTCTACTTTTGGTTCTTTGCGGGTTGCGTGTGGTGCTTTCGAATAGGCTCATACCAAGGCTATGGGCTTCTGGCTCTAATTCACGTGGTCTATTATTCGGTTCGTGTCGTAGCAGGTATCACTAGCGATATGGCAAAGGGACTGGCGGCAGCGACTGAATTGTGGTCGAGACGGCATAACCAAGGGATGATAGATTTTTGGGAATCGATGAAGGCATCTGGAAGGGATGCCAAATTTGATTGGCCAAGTGCTGGTGAAACCGTCGCGTCCGACATGCGTTCAGAGATACTATCCAAAGCAATATTCAATACTCGAGCAGGCGACGTAGGCATATTGATGCTATATGCATTTTGGGAATTGGCTGCCACCATTCTGCGTCTCTTCCTCGCTGCGATGCTTGCTAACGCTTTGTGAAGCTGCGTACTGGGCAGTCGGTGCAAATCGTGAGTTTCATCGTCCTATGCAAGGCCACCGACAGAGCCTTCCGTCTTGCCATCGTGAACCAGCGCAATTCTCACTGCCCCCCGGCACTCTCGCAGTTTGAAGCGAATACCTTGACGTGCATGCAATTGAGCAAGAAGTTAATGTCCCAGCATTCGTCAAACCCCCATATTTTTTTGTCAGGAGTACCCAATGAAGGTCGGAATATGTTTTGGCCTATTTGTTCTGCTGGTCGGATGCGCGCCCCGTCAAATTAATGAAATGTCGTTTGCTGAAATCCAGCAATTGGGTGACGAAATTAAAGAACGATGCCGTCAAGCCGGGGCGGGAGAAGGAAGCCCGAATTTTCAATTATGCTACCAGACAGAAGCCGACCGCGAACAAACAGTGAGGCAGAATGGAGCTATTCAAGCTGCTAGAACTAGGCAAGGAGTAGCCGCTGGCTTAGCAGCGGCAGGGCAAAGCCTATCAGATTACAACCGCCAGAATCAGCCAATTTATACGCGTTGCAACAGACAATGGGGAGGCCAAGTGGTCTGCACCACAACGCCGTATTGAGAACTAAGAGTCTGACTCATAATGATGTCTAGCGATATCAAGCGCTTGCGATCCGTCGTGTGATCATCTGTACGGACGCCATAACGAGCCATGCGGTTGCGCTTTCGATT
>JANMFA010000588.1:0-2053 GCA_031377545.1 Hyphomicrobiales bacterium
GTCCGTGTCTGCCCGCGCCGGGGCGCTCGCCTGGAAGTGCCGGTAATAGCCTGCGCGGGAGAGACCTGCGAGCTGGCACAGGCGCTTCACGTCGGCCCCAAGCCGGGCAGCAGGCGCAAACGACCTCCCGAGCCTTTGGCAGGTGGCGCGGCCTCCGACATGACCGAGGCCAGAGCACGGATCGCGGAGCTGGAACGCATCATCGGTCGCCAGCAGGCCGATCTCGATTTTTTTCGGCAAGCCTTGCGGGTCTTGGGCGAGACATCCCCGCAAGGCAGCGCGCCTGCCGTCTCCACCCGCTCATCCAAGCCATGACGGGAGCCGAGCACGGAGCCGACGTGAAGCGCCTGTGCCAGCTCGCAGGTCTCTCCCGCGCAGGCTATTACCGGCACTTCCAGGCGAGCGCCCCGGCGCGGGCAGACACGGACCTGCGTGATGCGATCCAGCGGCTGTGCCTGAAGCACCGCCACTATGGCTACAGACGCATCACGGCAGCGCTTGTACGTGGCGATACGGTCGTGAACAGCAAGCGTGTTCAGAGGCTTATGCGGGAGGATAACCTGCTGGTCCAGCGCTTCAGACCCTTTGTGCCGGTAACGACGCAAAGCCGCCATGGCTGCGCGGTCGTCCCCAATCTCATCCGCAGCCTCAGGCCCACGGGGATCGATCATATCTGGGTCGCCGACATCACCTACATCCGCCTGTCGGAAGCCTTCGTCTATCTCGCCGTGATCCTCGACGCCCATTCCCGCCGCGCGGTTGGCTGGGCCATCAATGATCACCTCGAAGCCACGCTCGCCATCGAGGCTCTCGACATGGCGATCACCCTCAGGAAGCCCCCGCCCGACAGCCTGATCCACCATTCTGATCGCGGCGTGCAATACGCCTGCGCAGACTACGCCAGACGCCTCGACGAGAATGCCATCCGTGCCAGTATGAGCCGGACCGGCAACCCTTATGACAATGCCAAGGCCGAAAGCTTCATGAAGACACTCAAGGCCGAAGAGGTGAATGGAAAAATCTACAAAAGCCTCGATGAAGCAAGGCGCGACATCACCACCTTCATTGCCACAATCTACAATGCCGACCGCTTGCACTCGGCGCTCGGATACCGCACACCCATCGAGTTCGAGCAGCATATCACCCGAAGCCCATTCAAGCCCAAACCAGCAATGGAACCCCTGTCACCGAAATAAGCGTGTCTCACTCAAGGGGTGCAGTCCAATACACATTGTATCATTTCCCGCCCCCTCTGTGCCCGAAGGCTTCCGCGTTTGTCGCAGAAACTACAGCACCTTCCACAGAGCTGCCAAGCCTCGAACCTCCTTTGCCAAATTCACATAAAGAAATCTTTATATCCTTATTGCCGCCCCTCCCCGCTCCTGCTATAGCGCCCGCAACGAAAGAACCCGCGCTTACGAGGAGCATCCCATGCCGGTCGCCAAGGACTACATCGTTGCCGATATCACGCAGGCCGAATATGGCCGCAAGGAAATCAACATGGCCGAGGATGAAATGCCCGGCCTGATGGCGATCCGCGAAGAGCACAAGGGCAAGAAGCCGCTCAAGGGCGCACGCGTCGCGGGCTGCCTGCACATGACGATCCAGACCGCCGTGCTGATCGAGACACTGAAGGTGCTGGGCGCCGATGTGCGCTGGTCATCGTGCAATATCTATTCCACGCAGGACCACGCCGCTGCGGCCATCGCGGCTTCCGGCACGCCGGTCTTCGCGGTCAAGGGCGAGACGCTCGAGGATTACTGGGAATACGTTTACAAGACCGCGCAGTGGGGCGATGGCGGCACGCCGAACATGATCCTGGATGATGGCGGCGATCTCACCATGCTGATCATCCTGGGCGCCGAGGCCGAAGCCGGCAAGGGCGATTTCCTGAAGAAGCCAGGCAATGAGGAAGAGACGATCTTCTTCGCCCTCATCAAGCGCATCCTGAAGGAGAACCCCGGCTGGTTCACCAAGACGCGCGACGCGATCAAGGGCGTGTCGGAAGAGACCACCACGGGCGTGCATCGCCTGTATGAACTCGCCAAGGCCG
>JANMFA010000602.1:0-6271 GCA_031377545.1 Hyphomicrobiales bacterium
GATCCCCTGATCCCCTGATCCCCTGATCACTGGGCGAGCTTGACCGCACGGTCACCATCAAGGTCGTCCCGCCAGCTTTTCTGGTCCGGTTTGACAGGCAAACCCTGCGCCAGCAGCACATGGTACAGGTTCTTGTCGATATCGATGGCGCCAAATGTCGAGAGATGGTTTGTCACGAACTGGGCGTCCAGCAGGCGGTATCCGCCGCGCTTCAGCCGCGCGACAAGGTGCACAAGGGCAACCTTGGAAGCATCCGTGACGCGGTGGAACATGCTTTCGCCGAAAAAGACGCCACCGATGGCCACGCCGTAGAGCCCGCCGACGAGAACCCCGTCCTCATAGGCTTCGACAGTGTGACAATGGTTCCGGTCGAAGAGTGCGCGATAGAGTTCGCGGATCGTCGCGTTGATCCAGGTGTTTTCCCGCCCCGGGGCCACTTCCGCGCAGGCCGCGATGACCGCATCGAAATCCCTGTCCGCTACCACCTCGAACCGGTCCGAGCGCACCGTTTTGCGCAAGCTTCGGGAGATGTGGAAGCCGTCGAGCGGAATGATTCCCCGGCGCTTGGGTTCATACCAGTGCAAGGCTGGATCATCGGCGCTTTCGGCCATCGGGAAAATTCCGCAGCGATAGGCCTGCAGCAGCAGGTCAGGCGTAATCTCCTCTGGTGTGCGTCGTGATGCCATGTCGGCTTGTAGCCTCTTCTGCGAACCGGGCAAACCTGCGTCATCGCGTGATGCGTCAAAACGCAACCCTGCGACCAGTGGATTTTGCAGATGAAGCGTGAGAGGAACGGGACATGGCTGCTCGAATGGCAATTCTCGCCCATCCTGACGTTACCGTTCTTGGTGGCGGTCCGATCGGCTATCTGACCGCCCTGTGCCTTGCGCACCGTCTGCCGGAAACAAGACGCATCCGTCTGATCACTGGTCGGCGCACTCCGCCTGCCGACGGTCGCGCCGCCGCGATTGTCGGACGCTCCATGGTCATCCTCGATCAACTGGGTCTCGGCGATGCCTTTCGGCAGGAGGGCGCGCCGCTGGCCGCCATCCGCATCATCGACGTGACGGGTCGGCTTGTTCGTGCGCCAACAACGACCTTCCGGGCCGTGGACACGGGCGAGCCGCATTTCGGCGTCAGCCTGACAACCACCCGGATCGTGGAGTTGATGGCGCAGAAGGCGCGGGCGGAGGGCCGGATCGAGATGCTGCCGGTCGATATCAGGGATGCCGCGCGCGAAGAGCAGGGCTTTCGGCTGACAGATGATGAGGGCAAGGTCCATCACGCCCCGTTTCTCGTGGCGGCAGACGGACAACGATCCCTGGCGCGGGAAGCGGCGGAGATTCCGGTGCGCCGGTGGACATATCCCCAGACCGCGATGACGTTCGCGGTGGCACATGATGTCGATCATGAGGAGATCTCGACCGAATTTCATACCTCTGACGGCCCGTTCACGCTCGTGCCTGCCGGCGACCACCGCTCCACAATCGTCTGGATGGCACGGACGCAGGAGGCAGAACGCCTGATGGGGCTGGACGAAATGGCCTTTGCACGCGCGGCAGAAAGAACCTGTCATTCTCTGCTGGGCAAGCTGACGCTCACCAGCCCGCGTGGCGCCTATCCCATGGGTGGATTGCTGGCCGAGCGGTTTGTCGGCCCGGGCATCGCGCTTGTCGGGGAAACCGGACATGCGTTTCCACCCATCGGTGCGCAGGGCATGAACCTTGGCTTCCGGGATGCGGATACGCTGGCCGATGCGCTGGTGACAGCTTTTGCGGCCAGCCAGTCACCCGATCTTTCCGACAGCCTTGCACAATGGGATCGCGAGCGACGCCGCGATGCCGGCATGCGGACAGCGGGCGTTGATGCATTCAACCGTTCCATCCTGACGGACCTGCTGCCTGTCACCATGGCGCGTGGTCTGGGGCTCGCAGCGCTCAAGGGCATCCCGCCGCTGCGCCGCGCGGTGATGCGCATTGGCCTTGGCCAGTAACGGCGCTACCGGCTGGGGAAAAGGTCGTGCGGGATCATGTTGCCCGCAATAAGATACAGCATGAGCGTCACCGTGAAGACCGAAACGACGGTTCCCACGAGCACGCCGTTGGAAGCACGCTGGACATAGACATCATATTGTCGTGCCATGACGAAGACATTGCCTGCGGGTGGCAGCGAGGCCATCAGCATCGCAGTGAACACCCAGGCGCGGTCAAAATCGCCGACCACCGACAGCACCACCCAGACCAGCAGTGGATGGAACACCAGCTTGATGAAGAGGTGAACAGGCAGCTCCCTCGGCACGCCTTCATAGGGGCGCAGCGCAACGGTGACGCCCAGAGCAAACAGTGCACACGGAGCAGCAGCGCGCGCCAGAAAGTCGATGAGCTGGCCAATGGCATCGGGCGGCTGATATTTGAAATACGCAGCGATAACCGCAATCGCGGTCGCGATATTGAAGGGGTGTGTCACGACCTTGATCACGACATACTTCGTCGTATCCCAGATCCTCATCTTCTCTGTGCCGCCCATTCCCATCATGAAAGGCACGATGGTGAAGAAGAGAATGCAGTCAAACACGAAGACGAGTGCGGTGGGCACGGCAGCCGCAGGCCCGACAGCGGCCAGCGTGATGCCCGGCCCCATGTAGCCCACGTTGGAATAGCCTCCCAGTGCCCCCTGGATTGCTGCCGACTTGATGTCGCCGCCCGTGAGCCAGATGCCGACCGAGAACGACACGGCGAAAGCGATGTAAGTGCACAGTGTCGTGGACAGGATGAACGGCCAGTTCGAAAGCTGTTCGAACGGCGTGGTCGCGATCAGCTTGAAGAACAGTGCGGGCAGCGAGACATAGACCACGAAGAAATTCATCCACGCCAAACCCTCCTCCGGCAGCTTGCGGATCTTGCCGCAGAAGAAGCCAAGGAAGATGAGCCCGAAGAAGGGCAGAGCGAGGGAAAGGACTTGAGCCATGATGCCGGGAGTGTCTCTGCCCGGTGGGTATCAGGTCCAACTCGGGCGGTCTATCCCGCGGCATCTGCTCAATTGGGTGAAGAGGGAAGACTTTTGGGGCATTGAGCTGGGCGCAAGCCATGCTATCGTAAGCCGTCGAAGGTGTGAGATGACTGAGCTCAGCAAGGAAAAAGTCGCGAAATACATGATCGGGAGTGTGGTCAAGCACCGCATCTATCCGTTCCGCGGTGTCGTGTTCGATATCGACCCGGTGTTCAACAACACCGAGGAATGGTGGAACGCCATCCCTGAAGAGGTGCGCCCGCACCGCGACCAGCCATTCTACCACCTGCTCGCCGAAAACGCAGAGACGGAATACGTGGCCTATGTCTCGGAGCAGAACCTCGTGCCTGACCAGTCGAGTGATCCGCTCAGGCACCCGCAGATCAGCGAGATTTTCGTGAAGACGCGGGATGGAAAGCTGAAGGCGCGGAGCTTGAATTTGCAGTGATGCGAGATGGTGCTCTTCTCTGACCGGGCGTTACATGGGCGTCCTGTTTCCTTCGAGGCTTCGCACGAATAGTCCGGAGAGAGCCACAGCAGATGCGCGGTCCAATCTGCACTCCTTGAGGCTCTTTATCCCGAGGTACGCGATAGGGTTCTGGAGGATTGTGATGCATGGGGACCGTCGAATATCCGGCTTGGCATTGGCATTGGTCTTTGCTGGTATTCTGTGCCTGAGTGGTGGATCTGCCTTTGCTCAGAGCTGTTACGGCGTCAACGCCAACACTTTGCGGTTGAGCGAAGGCGAAATGGCGCGCTATTGCGGCGGCAGCTTCAATCCAGACAAATGCTACGAATCCGCCCGTTTCATTGTCAGCTATGCGCGTAGCGGTGCGCTTTGTCCCAATGTCGATCCTGGGTACTTGCAGGAACTTGTTGCGCAGGCCCGCCAGAACATGACAGCCGCCCGCCGCAATTCACCCGGCGTCGTTCAGCGCAACACAGAGGCTATTCGCGAGAACAACCGACCACGCGGTGGCGGAGGCGGTTTTTATGCCCCAGCGCCCGCACAGCAGCCAACCTATCAGCCGCCAGTGTCGCCAAGCTATACCCCGCCCCGCTACACTTGCCCTCCGGGCTATCTGGTGAATGGGCATCAATGCTATTGAGCGGGCGACAACGGTGGACTGCGGTGCCGCAACGCGCTTTTGCTCATGCTGAATTCGTTTGCCATCCGGTCCATTTCGGCGCTCCGCGTTGTGGTTGACTGGCAGTCAACAACACCGAGGAATGGTGGAACGCCATTCCCGAAGAGGTAAGCCCGCACCGCGACCAGCCGTTTTACCACCTGCTTGCCGAAAACGCCGAGACGGAATACGTGGCCTGTGTCTCGGAGCAGATCCTCGTGCCGGACCAGTCGAATGATCCGCTCAGGCACCCGCAGATCAGCGAGATTTTCGTGAAGACGCGGGATGGAAAGCTGAAGGCTCGGAGTTTGAATTTGCAGTGAGAAGTGAGATTCCCTTCTCCAGCAAGGGGAAACGGAAACAAGGCCGAGTCCCCCATGACCATCGAATTCCTCATCACCACCCTCATCGTCGTGGTCTCGCCCGGAACCGGCGCTGTCTTCACCATTGCCACTGGCTTGGCGCGTGGAAGCAGGGCCAGCATCGTTGCCGCCTTCGGTTGCACGCTGGGCATTGTCCCGCACATGCTGGCAGCGATCACTGGTCTGGCCGCGATCCTCCACACCAGCGCGATGGCTTTCTCCGTGCTCAAGTACCTTGGCGTCGCCTATCTGCTCTATATGGCTTGGAGTTTCCTTCAGGAGTCAGGCGCGCTCAGCGTCGAGCCTGACCGTCAGCAGCGTTCGGCGTGGCAGGTCATTGTCCATGCCGTGCTGATCAACATCCTGAACCCGAAGCTGACGATCTTCTTCTTGGCCTTCCTGCCGCAGTTCGTGAGCGCGGATAAGGCCAACCCGCTGCCCGAAATGCTTGGGATGAGTGGTATCTTCATGCTGGTGACCTTTGTGGTCTTTGCGCTTTATGGCCTGCTGGCGGCATCAGTGCGTGATCAGGTGCTGTCACGCCCACAGGTGCTGGCCTGGATGCGGCGGGCGTTTGCGGGGGCATTTGCGGCGTTGGGGGCTAGGCTGGCGCTTACGGAGCGGTGATGCAGCATAAGAAAAGCCCCGGATTGCTCCGGGGCTTTTGCATTTTATCCTGATATTTCCGCTCAGTACGAGTAGTACATCACGTACTCGACCGGATGCGGGGTGTGCTCGAAACGGATCACGTCGCCCATCTTCAGTTCGATGTAAGCGTCGATCATGTCGTTAGAAAACACGCCGCCGGCCGTGAGGAAGCCGCGGTCCTTGTCGAGCGCCGTCAGCGCTTCGCGGAGCGAACCGCAGACCGTCGGGATCTTCTTCAGCTCGCGTGGCGGCAGATCGTAGAGATCCTTGTCCATGGCTTCGCCCGGGTGGATCTTGTTGGCGATGCCGTCGAGGCCTGCCATCAAGAGCGCCGAGAAGGCGAGGTAGGGGTTCGCCATCGGGTCAGGGAAGCGCACTTCCACGCGCTTTGCCTTGGGCGAGTTTGTCCATGGAATACGGCAGGAAGCCGAACGGTTGCGGGCCGAATAGGCCAACAGCACAGGGGCTTCGAAGCCCGGCACCAGACGCTTGTAGGAGTTGGTCGTCGGGTTCGTGAAGGCATTGAGCGCCTTCGCATGCTTGATGATGCCACCGATGTAGTGGAGGCAGGTTTCCGAGAGGCCGGCGTACTTGTCGCCTGCGAACATCGGCTTGCCGGCCTTCCAGATCGACTGGTGCACGTGCATGCCCGATCCGTTGTCGCCGTAGACAGGCTTCGGCATGAACGTCGCCGTCTTGCCGTAGGACTGCGCCACGTTGTGGATGCAATACTTGTAGTACTGCATCTGGTCGGCGATGGTCACCAGCGTGGCGAACTTCATGCCGAGCTCATGCTGGGCAGAAGCCACCTCATGGTGATGCTTCTCGACGCCCACGCCCATGGCACCCATGGCTGCCAGCATCTCTCCGCGCATGTCCTGCGAGGCATCATTCGGCGGGACCGGGAAATAGCCGCCCTTGACGGCGACGCGGTGGCCGAGGTTGCCGCCCTCATAGTCGGTCTGGCCGTTGGTCGGCAGTTCGACCGCATCAACCTTGTAGCCCGTGTTGTACATATCGGCGGAGAACTTCACGTCGTCGAACACGAAGAACTCTGCCTCGGGGCCGAAATACGCCGTATCGCCCACGCCGGTGGACTTCAGGTAGGCTTCAGCGCGCTTGGCG
>JANMFA010000605.1:0-8444 GCA_031377545.1 Hyphomicrobiales bacterium
TCCGGCCGCCGTCCGGGAAGCGAGAACAGCAGGAATCGCCGTTGCGATGATTACCGGGGACTATCCGGCAACCGCTTCCGCCATTGCGAGAGAAGCTGGAATTGACGGTGACAGTGCCGTTCTGACCGGACCTGAGATTTCCCGTTTGGATGATGCTGGATTGCGCGAAGCCGTGCGCAGAACGCGCATTTTCGCGCGCGTTCAGCCCAGCCAGAAACTGCGCATCGTCGCGGCCTTCTCTGCCAATGGCGAAATTGTCGCCATGACTGGCGATGGCGTCAATGATGCACCAGCGCTCAAGGCGGCTCATATCGGCATTTCCATCGGACCGCGCGGCACGGATGTGGCGCGGGAAGCCTCGGATCTGGTGCTGATGAAGGAAGATTTCAGCCTCATCGTTTCCGGTATCAGGCTGGGGCGGCGCATCTTCGACAATTTGCGCAAGGTGATGATCTACATCACTGCTGTCCACCTGCCGATTGCGGGCTTGGCCCTGTTGCCCGTGCTGTTTGGCTTTCCTCCCGCCATGCTGCCGGTTCATGTCGTTCTCACGGAGATGATCATCGATCCGGTATGTTCGCTTGCCTTCGAGAACGAGGCAGATGAGCCCGACATCATGACCCGTCCGCCGCGCGATGCAGCTGATCCGATCGTCGGCGTTTCACAGATCGTGCTGGGTCTTGTGCAGGGATTTCTGCTGCTTGCTGCCACGCTTGCCGTTTACTGGTCCTCACTCCAGAGCGGTAACAGCGATGGTGTCGCGCGGGCGCTGACGTTCATCACACTGACCGCCGGCAATCTGACACTGGTGCGCGTCAATGGCGCGCAGGGTCTCACCGTGTCCAGACTCTTTGCCAAAGGCCATCTCTCGTTCTGGATCATTGCGACCCTTGGAGGATTGGCGATCTCGGCCGCGATCACTTTCCCTGTCTTGCAGGGCCTGATGAAATTTGACGTGCCTGAGAGGACCGATGTTTTTGTCGCCGTGACTACAGGTGTCGTTTCAGTCCTGCTTTTTGATCTTCTGAAAATGATGCCGCCCGTCCAGAGAGCGCTGGGCTCGATTCGCCGTTGATATGCCTCAAGCCGGGCCGGGAGTTTGACGGCAGGATGAAGGCCGCCATCACAGGAGCTTTCCATGCCGCTGAACCAGATCAAGAACATCTTCTTGCCTTTCACGCCTGACCGTGAAGGGCACCTGACGGCGGCAGTTGCCTACGGGTTGTCACTTGCCGAAAAGACAAAGGCCCATGTTACATTCCGCGTTCTTGGCCATCACTATGATCCACCTTACAGTTTTGCACCCCAGTTTGTGGGGTCGCTTGTCGGTCCTGCGAATGTCGAGGAGAAGAAGCGGATTGAAACGGCGGAGGTTGCCCTCAAGACGCAACTCGCGTCGTCAGGGCTTGGCTACGATGTCCGCTCTGCTCAGCTGAACCAGGCGGACGCCATCGATCTCGCCGCAATGCAGGGGCGGCTTCACGATCTGACCATCCTGGACTGTCCAGCTGAGTATTTCACGATCGGGCGTGCCCTGGCAGAGGAGCTGCTGTTCCACACGGGGCGGCCTGTCATTGTGGTTCCCGCTGGTGTCACTGCGTTCAAGGCCAAACGCATCGTCGTGGCCTGGGATGGCACGGCACGCGCGGCGCGCGCTCTGAATGATGCCATGCCGCTTCTGACAAGTGCCGAATATGTCGAACTGGCCTCTGTCTTGAAGGAGAAGGACCTCTCGAAACTTGTACCAGGAGCCGAGGTCGCGCCGCATCTGTCACGCCACGGTATCGATGCGACCGTCGCCAATGTGGATGCAACGAACAGCGATGCAGGCAAGGCGCTTCGCAATCGTGCGACGCTCGTCGGTGCCGACATGATCGTCATGGGGGCTTTCGCCCATTCTCGCTGGCGACAGCTGGTTCTGGGTGGCGTGACGGATTCGATGCTGAGCTCATCCGAAATTCCTGTCTTCATGTCCCACTGACCCGACCGGAAAGTCGATGTCCATCGCGTTGAGCTTCCATGGAGCTGCTGGCACGGTCACCGGCTCATGTTTCCTGCTGGAAACGCGCCAAGCCCGTGTCCTGATTGACTGCGGCATGTTTCAGGGTTCCAAAACCCTGAAACAGCTGAACTACGAGCCGTTCCCGTTTGATCCTCGACGGCTGGACGCGATGCTGCTGACGCATGCGCATATCGATCATTCCGGACTGATTCCCAAGCTCATGCTCGCCGGGTTCGAGAGGAGGATTTATGCAACGCAGGCCACGATCGATCTGCTGGGCTGCATGTTGCCGGACTCAGGCCATATCCAGGAAAGCGAGGTTGAGTCCCTCAACCGGCGCAACAAGCGGCGCGGCCGCAAGGAAGTCGAGCCGATCTACACTGTGGCAGACGCCCAGCGATCACTCGATCTGCTGGAGCCCGTCCGCTACGCCGCATGGGCCAGCGTCGCGCCAGGTATCCGCGCCAAATGGTGGAATGCCGGGCATCTGCTGGGATCGGCGTCGATTGAAATCGAGATCGATGCTGAGGCTGGCGGCAAGCCGTCGCGCATCCTCTTCTCCGGCGATATCGGCCCCGATCACAAGCTGCTGCAGCCCGATCCCGAAGCGCCGACAGAGTTCGATACCGTGATCTGCGAGTCGACTTACGGCGACAGGGACCGTTTCGATGTTTCGGATGGCGAAAGGACAAGACTCCTCGCGAAGGAGATCAACGCGGCAGCGCAGGCGGGCGGCGCGCTGCTCATTCCGTCCTTCGCCGTCGAACGCACGCAGGAGCTGGTTGCCGATGTTGTCGGGTTGATGGACAGCAAGGTCATCCCGGAAGCGCCGATCTTCATCGATTCGCCCCTGGCATCCAAAGCGACCACCATCTTCAAACGCCATGCAGGCGAGCTCCAGAATGGCGAAGCACTCCTGCGTGGACTGGCATCACCCAATCTTCATATCACCGAGAGCGTCGAGGAATCCAAGGCCCTCGCGCGCTTCGACGGCTTCCACATCATCATCTCGGCCAGCGGCATGTGCGATGCAGGCCGGATCCGGCATCATCTCAGGAACTGGTTGCCGGAGCGGGAAGCAACGGTCCTTCTCGTTGGATTTCAGGCTCAGGGCACCCTTGGGCGCATTCTCCAGGATGGTGCGAAGGCCGTGCGCATCCAGGGCGATGATGTGGTTGTCCGCGCCCGGATCAGCGCCATCGATAGCTATTCCGGTCATGCTGACGGTCCCGAACTGCTGAGCTGGCTCAACGAGCGCAAGCCGATCAGTCGCGCCGTGTTCCTCGTCCATGGTGAGGAGAGCGCGATTGCAGGGCTGAGGTCGCGCATCGACGCTGCTGGCACCATTGCATCTGACCGGATTTTTGCGCCTGGCATCGATGACAGCTTCGAGATCGACGGCCCGCGTTCCGTCCGCGCCCAGAGCGGTGCTGGCCGCCGGATTGCCCCGGAAGCCGCAGCGCGTCCTGACTGGCACAATGAACTCGCCGGCCTCCTTCTCGATATCAACGATGC
Organism: Hyphomicrobiales bacterium; assembly: GCA_031377545.1. GTDB lineage: Bacteria > Pseudomonadota > Alphaproteobacteria > Rhizobiales > Beijerinckiaceae > JADCCX01. Next base: position 3,518 of record JANMFA010000605.1, read on the forward strand.
GATTGACAAGGCGGCGGATGAGCGGTCGCGAAAGGCTGTGATCCGCAGGCTGAAGCGCGCGCTTGAACAGGCTGGCAATGAGAGGACGGGAGAACAAGCAGAATAGACGGCCATCAAACTGCATTCCCGCAACAGTCACTGGACAGCGCAACCGCGCCTGGCGAGTTCGCTCCAGGTCGCCTCCGCATCCTCGGCAAAGACGAAGAGATCAAGATCAGCCCGCTCGATCGTTCCCGCCGCGATCATGTGCTCGAAGTTGACGGCCCGCCGCCAATAACTCTCCACAGCCAGCACGATCGGGATGGGCCGCATCTTGCTGGTCTGTCTCAGCGTCAGGATTTCGAAGAGCTCATCCATTGTGCCGAACCCGCCCGGGAAGACCACCAAGGCGTTGGCCCGCATGGCAAAATGCATCTTGCGCATGGCGAAATAGTGAAAGCGGAAGGTGAGTTCCGGCGTGGTGAAGGGATTGGGTTCCTGCTCGCGCGGCAGCGTGATGTTGAAACCGATGGAGGGGGCTCCGGCCTCGTGCGCGCCACGGTTCGCAGCCTCCATCAGGCCGGGTCCGCCACCAGTGGTGATGACATTGTGGTGGCCGGCGGCGCCGTCCAGAGAACCTCCGCTCTCGGACGCAATCCTTCCGAAAAGCCGGGCTTCAGCGTACCATTGTCCGGCGTGGCCAGTGCCATGTTCTGTCATACGGGCGCTGCCGAACACAACAATCGTTGACATGATGCGCGCTGCCCGAAGCGCTTCCTCCGCCTTCTGGTATTCCAGCAGGAAACGCACCCCGCGTGTGCTGTCGCCAAGGATGAAATGCTCGTCCAGTGCGGGCAGTCGATATGTTGCGCTGGCCTTCTGTGCGGTGTTGTCCATTGTCGTGCCCATAGCGGCTTCCCTCTGATGCCAGGCTGGCTTCTCCTGAATTGCTCTTCCTTATCTTTGCCGTCCGATTGACCTGTCTCAATCCGGCTTCGAGCCCTGCAACCTAAAGGAACATATGCGGTCGATGGCTTCCGAATGTGAAGCACGCAAGGCCGGTAGGTTCTTTTTGGGAGACTGTTCGCCATGGTGACTCAACACGCCAAGAAAGTCGCACCGACTGCGCATTCCTATCCTGCTGCGCTGTTTCTGCAGGATCTCCTCGTCTATCAGGACGAGAGCGCCGCTGCGGCCAACGCACTCGCCTATGCGGAGACGATCGTGAATGTCGCCGAAGGCCATGTTGCCGGTTTGATGTTCGGCTTCATGTCACCCTATCCTGCAACGGTCTATATGGAGGCATCGCCGGACATCTGGCTGGCTGCACAGCGCCGGGCTACGGATGAAGCCGACGCGGTGGAGAAGCGCCTGAAAGCGAGGCTTTCCTTGTCCAATTCTGCCGCCGAGCTTCGCCGGAAGGAAGTGATGGGCGGTGAGGCGGGCAGCATCCTCGCCGTGCAGGGCCGCTATGCGGATGCCGTGGTGATCGGCTGGTCGACAAGGAACGCCAAAAAAGATGAGAGCCGTGATGGCACGGACTTCGAGCGCGATCTGTTTCGCGGCGTTCTGTTCGAATCGGGCCGTCCCGTCATCCTTGTTCCGGAGACATACAAGGCAAAGGAGGCTCCCCGTCGCATCCTCATCGCCTGGTGTCCCGAGCGGGAAGCGACACGCGCTGTGCATGACGCCTTGCCGATGCTGCGGGGTGCGGATCAGGTCAGCATTCTTGTGGTGGCGGAAGGCACTGGCATCAATGGCGAGGAAGATGCGGGCACCGACATCGCGCGCCATCTGGCCCGCCATCAGGTGAATACAGAGGTAAAGCATGTTCCTGCCAACGGGCGCACCGCGCAAGCCGTGATCGCCGATGAAGCCCGCTACTTCGGAGCTGATCTGATCGTCATGGGGGGCTACGGTCACTCGCGCCTGAGCGAGTGGGTTTTTGGCGGGGTGACGCGAGATATGATGTCAGATCTCAAGACGCCCGTGCTGATGGCGCATTGAACGTCTGCGAATGAGGGAATGGTGCCGCTTGAGGGATTCGAACCCCCGACCCCCTCATTACGAATGAGGTGCTCTACCAGCTGAGCTAAAGCGGCTGACCGGGTCGCTCTTAGCGACCAATGCGGTCAAGTGCAAGTCGTTGCGGTTTGTCTGGCAATCCGGCTCAGCACCACGCCTGCCTGCGCCCTCCGGCATAGGGGCGTGCGTGTCCCGCAGCCAGCATCCGGGTGCTGATGGCCTGGCCGTCTGCCGTCAGCAGGTCACCCAGAACCCGACCGCCGTATTTGTCACGCGCCAGCCCCGTGAGATACGCGCGGCCACCATGGAGCATGCCAGTCAGCGCTTCCTGTGAGGCGGCGGCCTTGCGGGCTTCCTCGGGACAGCCGGACCGCAGTTCCGGGGCGTCGATGGAGCGCAGCCGCACGCGGGTCACGATGGTCTGGTCCAGCCAGACATGCGCGCGCACCTCGACCGTATCTCCGTCGATGACACGAACAACATCCACCGGAATGAGAGCGCGTGGCGGGCCAGGCGATGCCGAGGCTTGGTCAGGCTTTGTCACCACCACCAAGCCTTTCGGCGGAGCTTCAGGAATCGCGGGCCGGGGCACAGCCGCAGTCACCACGACCACCGCCAGGCTGGCGAAGAGCGCGTAGAATGGCGCGGATGGCGGCGTGCGGTCCATGTCGCATCATAGCGGAGGATAAATTAGAAATAAATCCTATAATAGGTATATATGATAATTATAGGTCAAAAGTCGCTTGTCAGGCCTTTGATTTCCCAGTCGTTGTAGCGCACCGGATCCTTGCCGCCCCTGCCATTGATCTCGGGAGCGGAGCCAAGTGCTGCTTCCCGTTCAGCCTGCGCCTGGCGCCGTTCCGCAGCTTCCGCCAGTGCCCGCCGGGCCTCCGGTGTCAGCGGGCGATCCGTGGCAGGCGTGACCGTGTTTCCGGCATTCTTGTCGGTCGTCATGTCCGGCGGCTCATTTCCCTGTTGACCTTGCGCATGATCTAGGGGACGCGATCCGGGATGCCAAGCTTTGATCCCGCAAACCTGCCTGCGCGCGTGCTGCATCGTGATGCCATGATGCTGATCCTCGACAAGCCACCGGGCATCGCCGTGCACAAAGGGGCGGGCTACGGTGACAATCTCGAGGCGCATTTCGATTTGCTGCGCTTTGGTGCCGGGGAGACTCCGGCGCTGGCGCACCGTCTCGACAAGGATACGTCGGGCTGTCTCGTGCTGGGTCGCAACCGTGATGCGCTGGCCAGACTGGGGACGCTGTTCCACAAGGGACTGGTGGACAAGACCTACTGGGCTGTCGTGACGGGGGTCATCGATGCGGATGAAGGCGTGATTGATGCGCCGTTGATGCGCCGCTCGGCTGACAAGCGCAGCTGGTGGATGAAAGTCGATCCGGCTGGAGACGTGAGCCGGACGCGCTGGAAGGTGCTGGGTCGGGCCGATGGCATCGCCTGGCTGGAACTGAAGCCTGAGACAGGGCGCACGCATCAGCTGCGTGTCCATTGCGTCCATATCAATGCGCCCATCGCAGGTGATCACGTCTATGGTGGCGACAGGGCACGCTCGGCGGCGCGCCACATGCATCTGCACGCCCGGCAAATCACGCTGCCGCTCGAACAGGGTCGACCCGTGAGTGCCACGGCGGAGCCTCCCTCCCATATGCATCCGCTTCTGATTGCCTGCGGCTGGCAGGAGAAGGACGGGGATCGGGCGATTCATCGCGGTGCATCACAGAAAGCGACGGGACGATGACCACGCAAGCGACGCCTGACAGACCAGCGAAATCGGCCAAGATCGCCAGGCCCGTGGCACCCCTCAGGCCTGATGGGCTGGCCGCTCGCCGTCTGGCCTGTCTGGTCATCGAGGACGTCGTGCGCCGTCGCCAGGCGCTCGATGACCGGCTGGATCGGCTGGCGACGGATTCGACGTTTCAGGCCTTGCAGCCCAGTGACCGCGGGCTCGTCCGGGCTATCGCGACGGCGGCTCTGCGGCGCCTCGGCCTGATCCGGAAGGTGTTGTCCGACAGGCTGGCCACGGGCCTCCCGCCCCGCAGCGGGACGCTGGAAAGTGTGCTGATCGGCGCTATTGCCCAGATCCTTGTGCTCGAAACCGCGCCGCATGCCGCCGTGGACACAGCGATCACGCTGGCTCGCGAGGATGCCCATGCGCGCCATTTCACCGATCTGGCCAATGCCGTGCTGCGGCGCATCGCGACCGAGAAGGCGGAGATCCTTGCTGCGGCAGATGCCTTGCGGGTTGATACCCCTGCCTGGCTCGCGGAACGCTGGATCAGGAACTATGGCGCCGAAACGGCGACACGGATCGCAGCGGCGCATATGCATGAGCCGTCGATCGACATTTCGGTGAAATCCGATCCGGAATCCTGGGCGGATCAACTGGGCGGGGTCGTTTTGCCCACGGGCTCGATCCGCCTCACGGCCCGCACGGCCATTCCCCTGCTGCCGGGGTTCAGCGCCGGGGAGTGGTGGGTACAGGATGCGGCTGCGGCCATTCCGGCACGGCTGCTGCGGGCCAGGCCTGGCCAGCGCATTCTTGACCTGTGCGCGGCACCGGGCGGAAAAACCGCGCAACTCGCACTGTCTGGTGCGGACGTGACCGCCGTGGACCGCGCACCCCAGCGCATGGCGCGCCTGATCGAGAATATGGAGCGGCTGAAGCTCACGGTCGAGACGCATGTGGCGGAGGCCACGGCCTATCAGCCAGATATCCTTTTCGACGGGATCCTGCTGGATGCGCCGTGCTCCGCCACCGGCACCATCCGCCGCCATCCGGATGTGGCATGGTCCAAGACGATGGAAGATCTCTTCAAGCTGGCGAGCCTGCAGTCGCGGTTGCTGGACCATGCGGCGACGCTGCTGAAGCCGGGCGGCACGCTGGTCTATGCCACCTGCTCGCT
>JANMFA010000016.1:0-7872 GCA_031377545.1 Hyphomicrobiales bacterium
ACGAGAACAGCATACCCCGCCTCTATGGAGGTGTGCACATCACCAAGTACGGCTTCGCCGCTGCCTTCTTCTACGCGAAAAAACTGATCGAGCGTGTGTACTTCCATGCCGATGTCCTCGCCGGGCTTCAACGACATGACGACAAGCTGGCAATGCTGGGCCGTATAGAGCACCTGCCGGAAATTCGTGTTCCGGGTTGCGGCGGTCTCGATGTCCTTGACGAACCCTTTCATGGTGCGTGCTCCTCACCGTCAGCAGATGTTGAATTTTTACAAACCTCTGGCGGGCCACAATTGAGGCACGTCAAACGCATAAGCCTGCTGCTTGTGTAAGCAGTAATAGCGGCCTGACGTTTGCCCGGAAGGTTCGGAAACTACCCAGAGATTACCTGTGTCTGGCTGGCCAGTGATCCGATCAAGAATGGCCAGTTCGAAATGGGTAGATTCCGACCCTCACCGGTGCGCAGGAAGCATGAGAACAGTCGGTGAGGTGGCCATGAAGCTTACGTACCCGAACGTGGTTCTTGCTAGATTTGGCTCACGTGCGCGCGGCGATGTCGGAGGTCGGAATGTTTTATTGCACGCAGAAGCATGTCGTCATGTTTGCCAACCCCAGGGCAGGTGCCTTACGGAGGTATTGCCTGGTTGTATCGATGGTCGCGGCGGTGTCGACAATGGGCCTCGCCCATGACGGAACTGCAATCGCTCAGACCACAGAACCGAAGGTCAAAGTCCTCGCAGTGAAGGCTGACCCATTGAAAAGGGCGGTCCTTGTTGGTCGCGTTTCGACCGGCGATATGACGTTGCAGCTGGAGATCGAAGGTGCGGAGTCCATGTGGATGCAGATGGGCAATCCGCCGGTCTGGGGCGCACATAAGCCCAGCGCTGACGAGCGTTATCATGTCGAGTTCAAGGTGACGGACCCCAAGTCAAAAACGCGTATTCCTTATGCCGAAATCGTTTTCAGTGCGACGAACCGGGATACCGGAAAAACGATGACTTTGGCACTGCCTCCGATGTGGGGCAGCTCCGGCCTGCATTATTCGGGCAACAGCGCACTCCTAGGCGATGGATCCTACGCCGTCACGACGATGGTGAATGTGCCGACGTTTCAGCGCGAACTCAAAGACAAGGATCTTTGGTCGAAGCCAGTGAGTGCGAAGTTCCACTTCAGGCTCAAGGACGGCATGCTGACGGAAGTCTCGGAAGTGATGCAATAGGCGGTGTTTGGCGACCGAGTTTCGCGAGTCCTCCTGCTGATTGTGTGCACCTGACAGGCACACCCCCCAACAAAGAGCAAATCCATGAAATCTCTGAAAACCTGGGCGCTGATCGCGGATGGCGCCCGCGCCCGCATCCTCGAGAACAATGGAACGGTGAATGGCGGCACCGCAAGCAGCGAACATCGTGACAGCAAAGCTGCGCATGAATGGACGCAGGTTGAGGGATTGGTGTTTCAAGGTGACCACTCTGCCACTCACGAACTGATGTCTGACCGCCAGGGACGCAGCTTCAGCCCCGCCGGTTCAGGCCGCTCCGCTCTGGAACCCCAGACCGATCCTCACCGGCAGCAGAAAACCAGATTCGCAATCCACCTGGCCGACATGTTGGCAAAGCAGCTTCAGGCCGGCGCGTATCACCGCCTGATCATCGCCGCTGCGCCCGTTACCCTGGGTGACTTGCGCAGCGCCATCTCGGACAAGGTGCGCGCTACGGTGGTTGCAGAGTTTGACCACGACCTCACGAAAATTCCCAACCACGAGATCGCCGGTCATCTCAAGCCGATACTGGCCTAACGGACATCGCGCATTCTGGCCGGGAAACCTGCATGGCTAGGGTGCGGTATTACTGGCCAGTTACGCCCACGGCGGCGGCTCGGCCGCTGGCTCCGGCAACTGGAGAGGATACTCAACCGGGGTCGAGGGCGGAATTTCCTCGATTGGCGGAGTTCGAGGTTCTGGCTCAACTGCTGGAACCTCCATCGGGGCCGGTTCCGGAGTGGGCTTCTCGCCCGGCTGAGCCGGATCGCCTTGCAACATGAAACCGGTCATCGGCAGCACCTTGTTGTTGTGTTCCACAGGATTGATGAACGAACGCCTCGCGCTCTTCGGATCACAGATTTGCCCGATCAGGATTTTGCAGCCTCGGCTCCTTTCGGAGCGCGTCTCGCCACCCGGTCTACCACCTTTCCGCCACCGTCCTGCTTGTTGACGGTCGCCCAGGCGCGGGCCTCCGCTTCCGTCTCCGGGATGCCGCGCTCCTCATAGCTGACCGCGATGTGCTCTGCAGTCCGCTTCTGCTTGTCAGTGTACTTGCTTTTGTCGCCACGGGGCATCGGCTGCTCCTTCCGATCAAATACGCATTTGGCTATGCATGGCCTTCGCTGGGTCAAAAGAATGATGAACCGAAGCCGCTCAGGCCATCGTGTAGGGATGCCCGGAGCGGTTGAATCCGATGAACACCGTCTGGACGATCGCTTCTGATCCGATCAGATGTTCGCGTTGCAGGCGGGAGCGGACTGCTTGTCTTAGAATACTTCCCAGCAGCGCCGCCTCAGGGTCGTCGTCAAAATCGCCATGCCGCTCGATGCCGAGTTGCCAGATTGTGTCCGCTGCATCGGACGCCAGTTGTTCGAGACAATCCGCGGCAAGATCCATCAGATCGACTTGCCGATGGGCGGAATAAGCGCGCAATTCGTCGGTGATGGCCGGATCGATCCGCTGCAGCAAGGCGCTCGCCGAACTGTTCTGCGCTTTGAGCGCCGGGATCAGATCCCTCAGCCGCATGCTTTCGCCGTTGCTCGTGCCACGCGGCCTGCTCCCGAAGCGCCCGCTGCGGATCATGACCTTGGCGCTGCGGCGGTATCGTTCATTGACATCGCTGCACCACCGATCATGACCCAGCCAAGACCGGCCAAGATGAGATCGGCGCTCAGGAAAACACCGAGAATGTAGAGGCTCGAGGCCGGCCACTGCGCCAGCACCATGATGCCGAGAATTGTCGTAACGACGGCGGACAATGCCACCCACCACCATTGACGGTCGGAGCGCATCTGGAAAGAGAGAAGGAGGCGCACGATTCCCGCGCCGATGAGCGACGCTCCCAGCAGCAGCGTAAGGACCCCGGCAGCCAACAAAGGATTGAAGAAAGCGAACAATCCTGCACCGACATAAAGGACGCCAAGCAACACCCACGTCAGCATCCTGCGTGGTGATCGCGACTGCAAGCCGAGGGTGATTTCCGCCGCACCCGCCATCACCATGCCGATCGCCACGAAATAGACAGACACGATTGTTGCCGTCACGACGCTGACAAACGCGAAGGCACCCAGTGCCACGAGAAGAACGCCGAAAATGGCCAGCCAGATCGGCCTGATGGGCAGTACTGCTATTTGTTCATCCGGGGATAGCACCTGATCCGTCGGGATGGTTGTCGTGCTGTCCATCGCGTCCTCCCACTTGCCACTAGTACTCGTCAATGAAAACGCGCGTCGCTATCATTGGTTCCAATATCGCCAAGCGATCGACCTTCATGGAACTACGGGAAAAGTAGCCGCTGCTTCACCAGTGCAGAAGGTTCGGAAACGACCTAAAGGCGCAGAGACGGTCGCGCGCTTCCAGTCGGCGGTTTCCCTGTTCCATCTCAAGCTGGCTGATGTAACGGCATGGGTAGATTCCGCCCCTGCCATCCATTCGCCCTCAAGGGGTAAGGCGATGAGCGAAGCCATCGCAATCCCACCAATCTGTTCCACTCTTCAATGAGGAGATCGCCATGCCAGCCACTCCGACCGTCAATCGTAGAATTCTGCTCGAGACACGTCCGCAAGGCGCACCGAAAGCGGCGAACTTCCGATTTGACGAGCGAGACATCGTCCTGCCAACAGCCGGACAAGTCCTCACGCAGACCCTCTTTCTCTCGCTCGACCCCTACATGCGGGGACGGATGAGTGATGCCCCCTCCTACGCCGCTCCCGTCGCCTTGGGCGACGTCATGGTCGGCGGGACAGTATCGCGGGTGATGACGTCTGAGAATCCGGCCTACAGACCGGGCGATCTGGTCTTGGGGTTCGCAGGCTGGCAACAGTTTGAGTTGTCAGACGGCAAGGGGCTGACGAAGCTCGACGCAACGATATCCCGTCCAGAACTGGCCCTTGGCGTCCTCGGCATGCCCGGCTTCAAGGCCTATATGGGTCTGCTCGACATCGGGCAGCCAAAGCCAGGGGAAACCATTGTGGTCGCCGCCGCCAGCGGAGCCGTGGGCTCGGTCGTTGGCCAGATAGCCAAGCTGAAGGGATGCAGGGCCATCGGCATCGCTGGAGGAGCGGACAAGTGCCGCTACGTGGTCGAGGAACTTGGCTTCGACGCCTGCATCGACCACCGCAGTGCTGACCTTCCGGCCTTGCTCGCGGCGGCCTGTCCCAAAGGCGTCGATGTTTATTTCGAAAGTGTTGGAGGCGCTGTTTTCGACGCAGTCATGCCGCTGCTCAACGCCAAGGCGCGCATCCCGGTCTGCGGCATGATCGCCGCCTACAACACCACCAGCCTCCCGCCGGGCCCTGACCGTTTGAGTATGCTCATGGGCATGATCCTGCGCAAGCGCATCAAGATGCAGGGCTTCATCATCTTCGACGATTACGGCCCCCGCTTCGGCGAGTTTTTCAAGGCGATGAGCACCTGGGTGAAGGACGGCAAGATCAAGCATCGTGAAGATATCGTCGATGGTCTGGACAAGGTGCCCGAGGCCTTCATCGGGCTGCTCGAGGGCAAGAACTTCGGCAAGCTGATCATCAGGGTTGCGCAGTGAGTTCAACAATGACTTCTCAACGGGAGAGAGCAATGAACCATCCATTGGCAAATGCTGCGAGAGCTGTCGCGCTGTCTGCTTGTTCAGTACTTCTGGCACCTGTGGCCATGGCGGACGAGATGATCAGGGGCGTGCCCGTGATCGAGAAACTCAACGTGGAGGCATTGCCCCGCGGCAAGGTCTATCATTTCTGGTTCAGGGGGATGGACACCAGCGTGGGCCAGTCGTGGCACGTCCCGGTCATCGTCAGTCGCGGGAAGGAGATCGGGCCAAGACTCCTCCTCAACTCCGGCGTTCATGGCGATGAGCTCAACGGGATCCGTGTTGTGCAGTTGGTGATGCAGTCCATCGATCCGCAGAAGCTGAAGGGTACGATCATCGGAATCCCGGGTCTCAACATTCCCGGAATTCTCCACGGCAGTCGCAACTACATCATGTCGGACGACGGCGGCTCCGCTGCAAATCTCAACCGGGTGATGCCAGGTGACGAAGCCAAGGGTGACGCAACAACCCGCTTTGCAGGCCGCATCTGGCAGAAACTCTGGATGGGCAATGTCGACTATGTGATCGACATGCATGCGCAGACCCGAGGCACCGCGTACCCGACATTCGTCTATGCTGATCCCCGCAATGAAAAGGTGAAAATGCTTGCTGACCTCATCGCACCCGACATCATCAAGTACGATGCAGGCGAAAAGGGCAGCGTCGAAACTGAGTTTGTCAAAGCCAACATCCCTGCAGTCACGTTTGAAATCGGGCGTGCCGGCGTCTGGCAGCAGGAGTTGATTGATCGCAGTGTCCTGGGAATTCACCGCGTGGTGGTCGCTTTGAACATGGTGGTTGAACCTGCAACGTCTCAACCGCCTGCTGCAGCAAAGGCATTTCTCGGAAACGAGAACACATCGCTTCGCGCGACAGTTGGGGGTTTCGTGGAATACAAGGTTGGACTGCTGGACCTCGTGGTGAAGGACCAGCTCCTGGCCCGGCAGATGAATGCGTTCGGCGAGACCGTGGCGGAATACAAGGCGCCCCATGACGGCAAGGTGCTGTCAATCGGTGACGAGCCTGTGCGGGAGCCCGGCGCCTTGATCGTGCGCCTGATTCGCTGGAACCCATCCGAGGAATGCAAATTGGGCTGCTAAGGTTTCTGCGAAGCTGCTTTCACCATCCGCCCATCGACCACTTCAACGATCCTGTCGCAGCGCCTCGCCAAGTCCATGTTGTGGGTCACGATGAGGAATGTCGTGCCGTTCTCGACATTGACCTTGCGCATCAAGGTGAACACGGTGTCGGTCGAGACCGTGTCGAGATTGCCCGTCGGTTCGTCGGCCAGGATCAGGGACGGATTCATGGCCAGTCCACGCGCGATGGCGACGCGCTGCTGCTGCCCACCCGACATGTTGTTGGCGAGGTTGTTCTCCCACTTGTCCAGCTCCATCGCCGCCAGAAGATCATGGGCGCGCGCCCGCATGGCGGCGTTCGGGAACTTTTGATCCACCAGCATGGGCATCATGACGTTCTCGATCGCTGTGAAGGCCGAGATGAGGAAGTGGCTCTGGAAGACGAAGCCGATGCTGTGGCCGCGCAGTTTTGTCAGCGCCTCATCAGCCAAGGCGCCCGTATCCTCACCATTGATGAACAGCTTGCCAGATGTAGGCCTGTCCAGAAGACCGATGATGTTGAGCAGCGTGCTCTTGCCCGAACCGGACGGACCCATCAGGGCCACGAACTCGCCGCGCTGCAGCACCAGGTCGATATCGTGCAACACCTCGATCTCGGCGGCGGTGCCGGGGTTGTAGGTCTTGCACACGGCTTGCAGCCGCAGAACGGGCGGGTCCTCAGCCACGCATGGCCACCACGGGATCGAGCTTCGCTGCACGGAGCGCTGGCACGACGGCTGCAGCAACACCTGTGATCGTGGCGAGAACAATGACTGTTAGAAAGAGCTGGGGATCCATGAGCAATTGAAATGGCTGATTGCCGTCTGAGTTCCTGATGACACCACGAAACAGCATAACGCCGCCCGCACCCAACAGTGAACCGCCAATGGCCCCAATGAAGGAAAGTACGCCGCCCTGCAGCAGAAAAACCCGCACGATCTGAGGCCTTGTCGTCCCCATGGCACGCAAGATGCCAATATCTTTCGATCTTTGAATGACGGATACGACCAGAACGCTGGCCATGCCAAATGCAACGGAAAGGCCGACAAAAAACTCGATCGAACCAAACGAAATATTCTGTGTTCGGATGATTTCGAAAAACTGCGAAAAGGTTTTTATCCAACTGTCAGCTTTCACGCCCGTTCCGGCCTGCACGATGATCGCAACAGCTTCAGCGGCATAGGGGTCCGTCAAGTTGACATTGATTGCGGTGACGCCGCCGACAAGGCCGGAAAGGGATTGAGCCGTCCTGAGCGACAGAAATGTCAACCCGGTGTTCGATCCCTTGTTTCCAAGATCAAATATCGCGCGGATGGTGAGCGCGCGCGCAACGCCACTTCCAACTCTGATATTCAGCTTGTCGCCCAGTGTGACACTCAGATCTTTTGCCAGTTCGGTTCCGATGATGATGTCTTCGCTTGTCAGGGCGGGAGTGCCCAGGACGACATAGTCAGGCAACTTGACGATCTTGAAATACATCTCAGGTTCTATTCCTGTGATGGTGATCGAACGGCTGGCATCTCCCCGGATCGCAAGAGCTGCCGAAGACACTGTCGGAGACACAGCGACAACATCCGGCCGTTCCCGCAAAAGCCGGACAATCGTCTGCCACTGATCGATGGACCGTTGGCGCTGCGCAGGTTGTTGTATTGTCGCGGCCACCACCGCACCATCTTCCGACCGCAGCGACCGAGCCGTATCCTCAGGAGGAAGTATCTGTATGTGGGGCTGGGAGGCCAATATCTGCTTGATGAAGTTCGCCTGCAACCCGGTCATCAGGGACGCCATGAAGATGATGACCGAGACGCCGATGGCCACCCCGAGTACTATGAACAGCGTCTGCATCCGGCCCTCCTTCAGGAACCGGATCGCCGTGATCCACTCAAAGGGTGCCCAGCTGTTCACGGGAG